>NZ_JBEXHY010000040.1:0-48490 GCF_040608295.1 Micromonospora sp. NPDC005197
CCAGCGGCGCCGCGGTCCGCGCCGAGGCGGACAGCGCCGTCGTCGCCGAGCTGGTCCGTGAGGCCGAGCAGCGGGCCACCCGCGCCGAACACGACCGGGCGGTGGCCCGGGTCGAGGCCGAGAAGCTCCGCGACGAGCTGGCGCGGGTCCGCGAGGAGCTGGGCCAGCTCCGCGAGGAGTCCCGTCAACTGGCCCGTACCCTGCGCGAGACGCAGGCCCGTGAGCGCAAGGCCAGCGAACTCCTGGCCACCGAACGCGGCCGGGCCGCACGCGCCAGCGCCGACGTGGACGCCGAACTGCGCCGCGCCCGCGCCCGGCTCGCCGAGGCCGAGGCCGCCGCCGGGGTGGCCCGGGCCAGCGCCAAGGAGGCGCGTTCGGTCGACGACGCCCGCCTCTGGCTGCTGCTGGAGACCATCGGTCAGGCCGCCGTCGGGCTGCGCCGGGAGCTGGCGCTCGACCCGGTGGACAAGCTCCCCGCCGACTTCGTCGCCGACGCGTTCGCCGAGCAGCCGGGCACCGCCCCGGCCGGCCCGGCCGCCCGTGCCCGCGACACCGACGACCCGGCCCGACTGGACCAGCTGCTCGCCCTGCCCCGGGCGCACCTCGTGGTGGACGGCTACAACGTCACCAAGCGTGGCTTCGGCGAGATGTCGTTGGAGCAGCAGCGCAAGCGCCTCATCACCGGGCTGGGCGGGATCGCCGCGCAGACCGGCGACGAGGTCACCGTCGTGTTCGACGGCGCCGAACGGATGCACGGGCTGCCACCCGCGCCCCGCGGCGTCCGGGTGCTCTTCTCCCGCAAGGGCGAGACTGCCGACGAGCTGATCCGCCGCCTGGTCCGCGCCGAGCCGGCGGGCCGCCCGGTCGTCGTGATCTCGTCCGACCGCGAGGTCGCCGACGGCGTACGCCGGCACGGCGCGTACCCGCTGGGCGCCGACTCGCTGTTGCGCCGCCTCGCCCGCTCCTGACCACGCGCCCGGGCCGAGCTGTCGGGGCGGGCAAGAATACGGCGAGGTTCCTGCAGGTTCGGTCGGCGACGGTGTCCGCATCCGCCCGGCACCGTCGGGCACCGGACAAAGGCAGGCGAACGGTATGAGAAAAAGACTGCTGGGCACCATCCTCGGCACGGTTGTCACACTGGCGGCGCTCCTCGTCGCCCCGGGACCGGCCCTGGCGGCCTCGGGTGGCGGCTGCACCGGGGCCTACCCGATCAGCTCGTGCATCTCGTACCAGGGTTCCAACCAGACCGTGGTGGGTGACTTCTACATGAACGCCACACCGGACCAGTCCCGGTGCACGGCGTACCTGCAGTTGCGGACCACGAACAACGGCAACACCTCCTGGATCTACTACGACCTCAACCGGACCGGCCGATTCGGGCCGATCAGCCGCAACGTCAACGTGATGAACAACTTCAAGGGCTCCGCCGTGGCGGTGGTCGAGGTCTACACGTGCAGCGGAACGTTGCACGGCATCTTCACCAGCCCTCGGGTGTACTACCCGTGACGTACGGATCCGGCCGCTGGTGCGTCAGCGCCAGCGGCCGGATCGCGTGTCAGCCGCAGCGGGAGACGGCGGGGTTCGGGTCGTGGCCGGTGTACATGTAGTCACCGGCGAGCATGCCGTTCGCGTTGCCGTAGAACGCGTTGTACCAGACCGTGTCGCCGTTGACCGACGATCCGGTCGCCCAGCAGTTCAGGTAGACCGACTGGCCCTTGGGGATCGTGAGGATGACCGAGCACTGCGAGTTGTTCAGCCACTGGCAGTAGCGCAGGTTCAGGTCCGTCTTCGTCTGGAAGTAGCCACCGGCGAACGCCGGTGTGGCGACCAGGCCGACCGCTGCGGTCACCGTGACGGCGCACGCGGCCAGGAGACGTCGTGGATTCATGTCTTCAACCTCCGGCGAGCGGTCAGTAGGAGCAGTACGGGGAGTCCATGATGTCGAGGGCCACCGCGTAGCCGTACGGCTCGAGGTAGGCCAGCTCGCCCGGGGAGACGCACACCCAGTCGCCGTTGGAGTAGAAGATCTTCGCGCCGTCGTCGTTGCGGCTGTTGTAGACCCAGTCCGCGCCCCTGCTCCGGGACCCGAGGGTCTGGTAGTAGTTGTCCTGGAACGACGCGGTCGGCGGGGCGCCGTCGTACGGGTTCCCGGTCACCCAGAAGCAGACGCGGGGGTAGTTGCAGCCGAGCGCCGAGGTGGCCTGCGCCGGCGTGGCGACGAGCCCGCCCGCGGCCGTCGCGGTGGCCGCGAGGAGCGCGACGGCCGAGAGCCGGGAGCGTGTGGTCGAGGATGGTCCGCGCATTCGAATCCTCCGATGGATCAACGTGGACGGCCGGTTGCACCCGGCCCGGCAGGTGCGTCGGTGGACCCTCGTCGGGCGGTGGATCGGCCGTACCGCAACGATCGCAGCGGCCCCGGTCGAGGGAACAGGCGCTTGACCGGCAGTTGACCGGCGATTGGATCGACGACGATCGGGGGCCCGTGGGCTACCGCGCCACCTTGATCGACAAGAGGTCGGCGATGTCGTGGTGTCCGGCCGGCCGGGATACCCCGATTTCGCTGATCTGGAGTCGATCTAGCCCTCAACGGGGCGGTGCGGGCGGTTCTGTCGTACCCGGTGGATAGCGTCGATGTGACCGACGGTGCTCGGGCGACGACGACAGGGCGTCGACCGCGCATCGCCAGCGATCAGGAGGCGTGATGCTCATCGACTGCGACGGGTGCGCGAAACGGGCCGACGGCTGTTCCGGCTGCCCGCTGACCGCCCTGTTCGACGAGACGTCCCCGGCGGCCGGGCTGGTCGCCGCCGAGGTCGAGGCCATCGAGGTGCTCGCCCGGGCCGGCTTCGACGTCGAGGTGCTGGCCGCGCCCGCGCGGCCCGACGTCGCCGCACGCCGGGTCCGCCGGGTGGCCTGAGTTCCCGCACGGCCGTCCGCGTCGCCGGAGCGCGACACCGCGGGCGAAGCGGGCTTTTCGCGGGCCATAGGATGGGCGGTCACGGCGGGAGGAGCGGCGGGATGAACGGGGTACGACGCGAGCACGGCGGGCCCCGGTGACCCCGCGCGGTTGGGCGTTGCTGACGCTGGCCGGATTGACGGTGGCCCTGCTGGTGACCGCCGCGCTGTTCATTCCCTGGCACCGGCCACCGGCGCCCCGCGCCGACCAGCTCGCCGCGCTGCGCGATCTCCCGGTGGAGCAGGTGGCCAAGGGGCGTGCGTTCCGTGCCGCGCTGCGCCCCGGGAGCTACGCCGCGCTCGCCGTCGGGCTGCTGATCGCCGTCGCGCTCGGCCTCACCCCGCTGGGCAGCCGCCTGGTCGAGCTGGTGGGCCGGCCGTTCGGCGGGCACTGGATCGCGCGGGCGGTGCTCGGCGGTCTCGCCGTGGTGCTCGTCGCCGACCTGCTCACCCTCCCGTTCTCCGCGTGGCGCCAGAGCGTGCTGACCCGCTACGGGCTGAGCACCAACGGATGGAGTGGCTGGGCCGTCGACCTGCTCAAGTCGTACGCGGTCAGCGCCGTGATCGGCGCGGTGGCGCTGTTCGGCTTCTACGCGGTCATCCGGTTCGCGCCGCGCTGGTGGTGGGCGTTCGGCGCGGCGGGCGCGGCCCTGCTGGTGGTGCTGCTCTCGTTCGTGCTGCCGGTGCTGGTGGAGCCGGTGTTCAACAAGTTCACCCCCATGGAGCAGGGTCCGCTGCGCACCGAGCTGATGAGCATGGCCGCCCGCGACGGGGTGCCGGTGCGCGACGTGCTGGTCGCCGACGCCTCGCGGCGCACCAGGGCGGTCAACGCGTACGTCTCCGGCCTCGGGCCGACCCGCCGGGTGGTCGTCTACGACACGCTGCTGAGCGAGGCCACCCCCGCCGAGGTGACCGCCGTGGTGGCGCACGAGTTGGGGCACGCGAAGGACTCCGACGTGGCGGTGGGCACGCTGACCGGGGCGCTGGGCGCCGCTGCCGCCGTGGTGGCGCTCTACCTGCTCGGCTCGTGGGGGCTGCTGCTGCGGTTGGCCGGCGTCGACTCGGTGGCCGATCCACGCGCGTTCCCGCTGCTGATCGCCCTGGTCACGGTGGCCGGCCTGGTCGCCACCCCGGTGCAGGCGCTGATGTCGCGGCGGGTGGAGGCGCGAGCCGACGCGCACGCGCTCGCGCTCACCCGCGACCCGGTGGCCTTCGAGTCGATGCAGCGCCGCCTCGGCTCGGTCAACCTCGGCGACCCCGATCCGCCGCGCTGGGATTACCTCTACTCGGCCTCGCATCCGTCCACCGTGGAGCGGATGGCCGCCGCCCGCGCGTACGCCCGGGAGGCTGGCCGATGAGCCGCACGCTGCTGATCACCAACGACTTTCCGCCCCGTCCGGGCGGCATCCAGTCCTTCGTGCACAACCTCGCCGTGCGTCAGCCGGCCGGGTCGGTGGTCGTGTACGCGTCGAGCTGGCGCGGCGCCGCGAAGTTCGACGCCGACCAGCCGTTCGAGGTGATCCGCGAGCGCACCCGGGTGCTGCTGCCCACCCCGCTGATCGCCCGCCGGGCGGCCCGCCTCGCCCGCGCGTACGACTGCGACACGGTGTGGTTCGGCGCGGCGGCCCCGCTGGGGTTGCTCGCCGGCGGCCTGCGCCGCCGGGCGGGCGTACGCCGGGTGGTGGCGCAGACCCACGGCCACGAGGTCGGCTGGGCGGCGCTGGCGGCTGCCCGGCCGGCGCTGCGGCGCATCGGTCGGGGTGTCGACGTGACCACCTACCTCGGCGAGTACACCCGCGTCCGGCTGGCCCGTGTGCTGGACGGGGTGACCGACCTGCGCCGGCTGGCGCCCGGGGTGGACGTGGACACCTACCACCCGACGGTGGACGGTGAGCCGGTCCGGGCCCGGTTGGGGCTGACCGACCGGCCGGTGGTGGTGTGCGTGTCCCGACTGGTGCCGCGCAAGGGTCAGGACATGCTGATCCGGGCGCTGCCGGAGATCCGCCGCCGGGTGCCCGACGCGGCGCTGCTGATCGTCGGTGGCGGTCCGTACCGGGCGACCCTGGAGAAGCTGGCCCGGCAGATGGGCGTCGAGCGGGACGTGGTGTTCACCGGTTCGGTGCCGGCGGCCGCGCTGCCGGCGCACTACGCGGCCGGCGACGTCTACGCGATGCCCTGCCGCACCCGCAACCGCGGCCTGGACGTGGAGGGGCTGGGCATCGTCTACCTGGAGGCGTCCGCGACCGGTCTGCCGGTGGTGGCCGGGGACTCCGGCGGCGCCCCGGACGCCGTCCGTGAGGGCGAGACCGGGTACGTGGTCCGCGGTCGGGACGTCGCCCAGCTCGCCGACCGGGTCGCCCGGTTGCTCGCCGACCGGGATCTGGCCCGCCAGCTCGGCGCGGCCGGCCGGGCGTGGGTGGAGCGGGAGTGGCGCTGGGAGGCGCAGGCACAGCGGATGGCGGCTCTGCTCGCCGGCTGACCGCCGCCCGTGTTCAGGTGCGGGCCGGCCGGGGCGGGGCGTAGCGGGGCACGTACTCCTGGTCGGTGAGCCGTTGGATCGCGGCCATCACCTCGTCGGTGATCGTCCGGATGTCGCGGGGCCCGGTGATGCGCCCGGCGACCGGGATCGGCGGACCGAACCGCAGGGTGACCGGGTGCCGGCGGGGCAGCCGCGCGTCGACCGGCAGGACCTCGGCGGTGCCGAGCACACCGACCGGGATGATCGGCACCTCGGCGTCGCGGGCGAGCCGGGTCATGCCGACCCGACCCCGGTAGAGCCGCCCGTCCGGGGACCGGGTGCCCTCCGGGTAGATGGCGACGAGACCGCCGGCGCGCAGCACCGGCACGGCCGCGTCGAGGGCCGTGAGGGCGGCCCGGCCGCCGGCGCGCTCGACCCGGATGGCGCCCATGCCGGAGACGATCCGCCGGCTGAGCCAGCCGCTCGGGCCTCGGCCGGTGAAGTACTCGGCCTTGGCCCAGAAGGTGACGTGGCGCGGCGTCAGGCAGCCGAGGAACACCTCGTCGGCGACGGACAGGTGGTTGCCGGCGAGGATGGCGCCGCCGTGGCGGGGCAGATGCTCCAGCCCCTCCACGCGGGGCCGCCAGCCCAGCCGCAGGGTGGTGCCGACGGTCAGTTTGCCGATGTCGTACAGCAGGGGCACGTCTTCTCCCGGTTCAGTGCGGCGCGGGGCCGAGGTGGGCGTCGAGCGCGGCCCGCAGGAGGGTGTCGTCGTCGGTGACGCCGGTGGCCAGCGGCAGGCTGCCCCAGGCCCAGAGCTGAGCGATGCCGTGCAGGTTGGCCCAGAGCGCGCCGGCCAGCACCGGGGCGGGCGCGTCGGTCGGCTGGCGTGCCTGGGCGACCAGGTCGACCAGGAGGGTGAACAGCGGCAGGCTCGTCTCGCGCAGCCGCAGACGACCGCTGGCCAGCAGGTCGTGGCGGAACATCAGCTCGAACATGCCGTGGTGCGCCGCGGCGAAGTCCAGGTACGTCCGGGCCAGCGCGACCAGGCGGGTACGCGGGTCCGGGCCGGCCGCGCGCAGCGTCTCCTCGACGCGGGCGGTGAGGTCGGCGAAGCCCTCCCGGGCGATGGCGGAGAGCAGGTCGACGTGGGTGGGGAAGTAGCGGCGCGGCGCGCCGTGCGAGACGCCCGCCCGGCGGGCGATCTCCCGCAGTGACACCGCCGACTGGCCCTCGCGCAGCACGAGGTCCACCCCGGCGGCCACCAGTCGGGCCCGCAGGCCCGCCTCCCCCTCGCTCATAGACAGTGTCTACCAGGCGGGCGTAGACGCTGTCTACTGGTGGTGCGGGGGTTCAACGGATGCGGGCCAGGATGCGGTCGGCGGGGGCCGGCCGGCCGAAATGCCAGCCCTGGGCGGCGTCGCAGCCGATCGCCCGCAGCCGCTCGGCCTGCCCGGCGGTCTCCACCCCCTCGGCGGTCACCGTCAGGTCCAGCGCGTGTGCCAGCGACACCAGCGAGGCGAGGATCCGCTCGTCGGTACGCCCCACCGCCGGCGAGCGCAGGCCGGCCACGAACTCCCCGGCCACCTTCAGCTCGGTGACGGGCAGGTCCCGCAGGTACGCCAGGTTGCTGTAGCCGGTGCCGAAGTCGTCGATGGCGATGCGTACCCCGAGATCGGCCAGCACCCGCAGCGCGCGCACGGGCTCCTTGGCGCTGCTCATCATCGTGCTCTCGGTGATCTCCAACTGGAGTCGCTCGGGCGGCAGACCGGTCTGGCGCAGCAGCGCCCGGACCTCCTGCACCAGGCCGGGCCGGTGCACCTGCCGGACCGCCAGGTTGACGCTCACGAACGGCGCCTGGACGCCCTCCGCCGACCACGCCTCCGCCTCCCGGCACGCCTCGGCCAGCACCCACCCACCCAGTTGCACGATCAGGCCGGTCTCCTCGGCCAGCGCGATGAAGCTGTCCGGCCGCAGGACGCCCAGCTCCGGATGGCGCCAGCGGACCAGCGCCTCCACGCCGAGCAGCCGGCCGTCGCGCAGCGAGGTCAGGGGTTGGTAGTCGAGGTAGAACTCGCCCCGCTCCAGCGCGGCCGGGATGGCCGCCGAGAGGGCGTAGCGGGCCAGCTCACGGCGGTTGCGCTCGGCGTCGTAGAGCGCCCAGCGCGCCCCGCCGGCCGACTTCGCCCAGTGCAGGGTGCTGTCGGCCGCCCGCATCAGGTCGCTGGGGGTGGCCCCGGCCACCTGCCGCTCGACGATGCCGATGCTCGCCGTGACCTGGAGTTCGTGCCCGTCGACCACCGCCGGTGTGCGGACCGCGGCCAGGGCGCTCTCGGCCACCTCCACCACGGCGTCGGTGCCGCTGGCGCCCTCCACCAGGATGACGAACTCGTCGCCGCCGAGGCGGGCCACCAGGTGTTCACCGAGGGCCTGGCGCAGCCGCTCGGCCACCGTGGTCAGCAGCCGGTCGCCCACCTGGTGCCCCAGGCTGTCGTTGACGACCTTGAAGCGGTCCAGGTCGAGGAAGCACACCCCCATGCGCTGGGCGCCCCGGCCCGGCTCGTTGAGCGCGGCGGTGAGTCGTTCGGTGAACAGCGTCCGGTTGGGCAGGCCGGTGAGCGGGTCGTGGGTGGCCTGGTGGCGGAACCGGGCCTCGCTGGCCCGCAGCGCCCGCTCGGCCTGCGTCCGGGCCATCATGGCGGCCCGGCGGATCGACTCCTGCTCGTCGAGCGTCCGGTCGCGCAGCGCGCGGGCGTAGCCGGTCGCCACGGCGGCCAGCAACCGCGCCATCCGGTCCTCGACGTCCTCGGCCACCAGTCCCAGGTCCCGTACGAGCCGGAGCTGGATGACCTCGACCGTACGACCCAGCCCCTCCGCGGACGCGATGTGCGCGGCGACCAACTCGGCGCCGACCCGGTGCCCGGCCCGCAGGTCGAACGGCTCGGCGAGCAGCGCGCCGGCCAACTGCCCGGTGAGCCGGTGCAGCAGGGCCTCGAGCTGAGCCTGGGTCATCGGCAGGTAGCTCGTGCCGGAGACCGCCTTGGCCCACGCGCGGGCGAAGGTGCCCGGGCGGGTGGCCTTCCCGGGCGACTCAGTCACCGAGTCGTCCGACGCCGCCCATGAAGACCGCGCGCTCGGCGTCCTCCGCGCTCTCCGGGGTGTCCGGTCGCCACTGTGGCACCCAGACGACGCCCGGGTCGACCAGCTCGAACCCGTCGAAGAGCGCGGTCAGCTCGGCCCGGTTACGAATCCAGAGCGGGCTGTCGGTACGCCGGTAGACCCGCTCGGCCTCGGCGCGCTCGTCCTCGCTGCGCCCGTCGTCGCTGGCCTGCGACAGCACCAGGTAGCTGCCGGGCGCCAACGCGTCGCGCAGCGTCGCCAGCAGCTCTGCCGGACGGTCGTCGTCGGAGACGAAGTGCAGAACGGCCACGATCATCACGGCCACCGGTTGGCTCAGGTCGAGCAGCTTGCGGACGTCGGGGTGCGCCAGGATCCGCTCCGGGTGCCGCAGATCCTCCTGTACGACCACCGCGCGGTCGTTGCCAGCCAGGATCTCCCGGCTGTGCGCCACCGCGACCGGATCGACGTCCACATAGACCACCCGCGACTCCGGGTCGATGCGCTGGGCGATCTCGTGCACGTTGCCGACTGTGGGAATGCCCGAGCCGATGTCGAGGAACTGTCGGACGCCGGCCTCGGCGAGGTGGTGGACCGCTCGGCGCAGGAACGCCCGGTTGGCCTGCGCCATCAGCGGCGCCTCCGGGACGGCGGCCACCATCGCCTGCGCGGCGGCCCGGTCGGCGGCGAAGTTGTGCGATCCGCCGAGGTAGTAGTCGTACATCCGCGCGACGCTCGGGCGCTCGATGTCGATGGTGTCGGGTGCCCAGTCCGGCCGCTGCATGCGCTCAACCCCTTGAGTCCGCGACGCGGGCGTCGTCGCCCGCGCGGGTATTCTGCCCCCGACGTACCCGCCAGACCATAGCGTGCCGCCGAATTCCCGCCGACGTCGGTCGATACACGAAGGTCCGCGCCGGCGACGAGCCGGCACGGACCTTCGGTCGCGGTGTCCCGCTCGACGAGCGGGCGCGGGTCAGAACTTCGGGGCGTCCGGCGCTTCGAGCAGGCCGAGCCGCAGCGCGGTCATCAGCGCCTGTGCCCGGTTGGCGGCGCCGAGCTTCTCGTAGAGCTTCGAGATGTGCGTCTTGGCGGTGGACTCGCTCACGAACAGCTGCTTCGCGATGCCCGCCACGCTCATCCCGTCGGCGAGCAGCCGCAGCACCTGCCCCTCCCGGGGGGAGAGCTGCGGGCCGGACGGGGCGAGCCGACGCTTCATCGCCTCGGCCAGGTCGGCGGCGGTGAACGCGCTGGGCGAGGAGGCGGCGTGCCGCGCGGCGGCCACCACCTCGTCGGCCGGGGCGGTCTTCGGCACGAAGGCGCTCGCGCCGGCCTCCAGGGCGCCGAAGAGCTGGTCGTCGCCCGCGTACATGGTCAGCACCACGATGCCCATCGACGCGCTGGACTTGCGCAGCGCGCGGGTGGCCTCCAGGCCGCTGCCGTCGGGCAGCCGCAGATCCATGATCACCACGTCCGGCTGCAGGGCGCCGGCCTGGCGTACCCCCTCAGCCGCGGTCGCGGCCTCGCCGACGACCTCGAACTGACGGTCGCGCTCGAAGGCGTGCCGCAGGCCCTTGCGAATCAGGTCATGATCGTCGACAAGGAGAACCTTGGTGCGGGTGGCCGGTGTCGGACTTGTGGTCATCCTCGGGTTACTCCCCTTCTGGTGCTGCGCTGTCGCGCACGTTGTCGCGCCGGGACGAGGTGCCGAGAACCACCGCCACGGTCGTGCCGCTGGGTTGCCGCGGCCTGATCTCCAACCGGCCCCGGATACGTTCCGCCCTCTCGGCCATGATCGCAAGACCGTACCGTCCGTCGGGGCGCTGGTCAGCCATCCCCTGACCGTCATCCGACACTTCAATTTGAGCGTACGGGGGGTCCACCTCACACGTGACCCAGAGATTCGAGGCTCCGGCGTGCTTGCGGGCGTTGGTCACCGCCTCCTGCGCGATGCGCAGCAACTCGGCCTCGGTGGCCGCCGGCAGGCGCGCGGTGGACTCGTCCAGCGACAGGTGCACCCGCAAGCCGCCCGAGGCGCCCACCGTCCGGGCGTACTCGGCGATCGCCGCGGCCAGGCCGCCCTGCCGGTCCACCTCGCTGCGCAGCTCGAAGAGGCTCAGCCGCAGCTCGGTGATCACCCGGGTCACCTCGCCGCGCAGCGTACGCAGCGCCTCGGCGGTCTCGTCCGCGTCGTCGAAGACGGTGGCCAGGGCGTTGTCGATGCCGTAGCCGACCATCACCAGCTCCTGCGCCACCCCGTCGTGGATCTCCCGGGCCAGCCGCTGACGCTCCTCGTTGGTGGCCAGCGAACGGACCTCGTCGAACAGCAGAGCCGCCTCCAGCCGCAGCGCGGCGGGCTGGGTCAGCCCGGTGACCCGGGACACCACCGGCGGCGGGTACGCCTGCGCGACGTCCGCCTCCAGCACCACCAGCCCCACCGTGCGCACCCCGGCGACCAGCGGGACGATCAGCGCCGACACGTCCCCACCCCGGTGGGAGCGCGACTGCGAGCGGGCGGCCGTGGTGGCCTGCTGGCTGGCCCAGGCGTCGGCGATCGCCGAGTCCGCGTCCAGGGTCGTCTCCCAGTCCACCCGGTCCACCCCGGCCTGGGCGAGCACCACGAGCCGGCCTCCGCCGCTGGCCGACAGCACCGCGCCCCGGTCCGCCCGGGCCACCGTGCGCAGCTCCTCCAGCAGGTGCTCGGAGATGCCGCCCGGGTCCAGGGTCGCCCCCGGCAGTTGCCGGGCCACCGTCCGCAGCTGGGTCAACAGCCGGGTCGCCTCGGCGTACGGCTGGGGCTTGCCGTCGGCGCGGACGGCCATCACCCGGTGCAGGGTGCCGGCGGCGTAGAGCCCGAGCGCGGCGAGGATCAGCCACTGCGCGCAGACCGCGAGGTAGCCCACCTGGCCGAGCTGACGCCCGCCGTCGACCTGGGTCAACGCGCCGCTGACCAGCAGCGTGCCGGCGGTCACCGCGAGCAGCGCCGCGCCCTCGCGGAAGCGGCGGCGCAGGGCGGTGACGGTCACCGGCACCGCCAGGTAGGGAAGCACCGCGGAGGCGCCGAGCCCGTCGACCGTGCCCCCGATCGACGCGACAGCGGCGACCTGGCTCGCGGCCAGCCCCAGCACCACCACCTCGGCCACCCGGCTCAACGGCCCGATCAGCCGGTGCTGCGGGGCGAGCAGGGAGGGCGCTCCGGCGACCGCCAGCAGCGCGATCCACCACAGCTGGGTGACGTCGCGGGTGGCGAACAGGGTCAGGATCGCGACCAGCGCCAGCATCACCAGGCGGGCGGCCGCGGCGAGGGGATGCGGATGTGGTGGGGCGGATGCGGATGCGGGCACGTGACGGATGGTAGTCAGCTGCGGTAGATGTCGGCGATCTCCGCCGCGTACGTCTTGTGGACGACCTGTCGCTTGACCTTCAGCGACGGGGTCAGCTCACCGGTCGCCTCGGTGAAGTCGCGGGGCAGGATCCGGAAGACCTTGATCGCCTCGGCCTTCGACACGGACTGGTTCGCGGTGTCGATCGCGGACTGGACCTCGGCGCGCAGGCCCTCGTGCTCGCGCAGCTTCTCGACCGGGGTGTCCGGGGGCAGTCCGGCGCTCGCGAGGAACGTCGGCAACGCCTCCTCGTCGATGGTGACCAGCGCGCCGATGAACGGCTTCGCGTCCCCGACGACGACGCACTGGCTGATCAGCGGGTGGGCGCGGACCTGGTCCTCCAGCACCGCGGGGGCGACGTTCTTGCCGCCCGCGGTCACGATCAGCTCCTTCTTGCGGCCGGTGATGCTCAGGTAGCCGTCGGCGTCGAGCTGGCCCAGGTCGCCGGTGCGGAACCAGCCGTCGGCGCTGAGCGCCTCCGCGGTCGCCGCCTCGTTGTGCCAGTAGCCCTGGAAGACCAGGTCGCCGGAGATCAGGATCTCGCCGTCGTCCTCGATCCGGACGGTCACGCCGGGCAGCGGCCGGCCGACGGTGCCGATCCGGGTGCCGGTGGGCAGGTTCGCGGCGGCGGCGGGCGAGGTCTCGGTCAGCCCGTACCCCTCCAGGATCGTCACGCCGACGCCCCGGAAGAAGTGACCGAGCCGGGGGCCCAGCGGCGCGCCGCCGGAGATGGCGTCGCGGCACCGCCCGCCGAGCGCGGCGCGCAGCTTGCGGTAGACGAGCCGGTCGAAGACCGCGTGCTGGGCGCGCAGCGCCAGGCCGGGCCCGCGCGGGGTCTCCAGAGCCTCGCTGTACGCGATGGCGACCTGCTCGGCGCGGGCGAAGATGCCGCCCTTGCCGTCGGCCTCGGCCTTCTGCTTCGCCGCGTTGTAGACCTTCTCGAACACCCGTGGCACGGAGAGCACGAAGGTGGGGCGGAACTCCTGCAGCTCGCCGACCAGGTTCTTGGTGTCGGCGCAGTGCGCCAGGGTGGCCCGGGCCTGCACCACGCCGATCTGGATGAGCCGGGCGAACGCGTGCGCCAGCGGCAGGAAGAGCAGGGTGGCCGCGCCGGCGTTGAACAGGTTCGGCAGCACCGGCACCGCGTTGGCGATGTCGGCGTACATGTTGCGGTGGGTGAGCACGCAACCCTTGGGGCGGCCGGTGGTGCCACTGGTGTAGATGATCGTGGCCAGGTCGCTGGCCCGGACGGCCTTGCGGCGCTGCTCGACCTCGGCCAGCTCGACGGCGGCGCCGGCGGTGACCAGCTCGTCGACCCCGCCGCGGTCGATCTGCCAGAGGTGGACCAGCTCGGGCAGGCGGTCGCGGACGCCGGCGACCAGGTCGGCGTGCGCGTCGGTCTCCACCACGGCGGCGACCGCGCCGGAGTCGGCCAGGATCCAGGCGGCCTGCTCGGCGCTGGAGGTCTCGTAGATCGGCACGGTGACCGCGCCGACCGTCCAGATGGCGTAGTCGAGCAGCGTCCACTCGTAGCGGGTCCGGCTCATCAGCGCGACCCGGGCGCCCGGGGAGACGCCGGCGGCAATCAGGCCCCGGGCCACCGCCACCACCTCGTCGCGGAACGCCAGGCAGGTCACCTCGGCCCAGGTCGTGCCGCTGCCGTCGGCCGAGCGGGTGGCGCGGGCGAACTGGACCGTGTCCGGCGCGGCCTCGGCGTTGTCCCAGACCGGATCGGTGAGGTTGGCCGCGTCGCCAACGGTGACGATCGGCGGAACGGAGAACTCGCGCACCTGCACTCCTTCGTGCTCGCACTGGCCGGCCGCTGCCCATCCACGGTCTTCGGCTCTGTCGAAACCTACCCGGCGGGGGCGGCGCGGCGTGCGGGCGGTACCCGCCGGGTAGCCTCCCCCCATGGCGGACTCCTCCACCCAGTCGATCATCATCGGCGCGTCACCGGACCGGGTGGCGGCGGTCATCTGCGACTTTCCGAGCTACCCGGAGTGGACCGAGGCGGTGCGCCACGCCGAGGTGATCGAGGAGTACGAGGACGGCTACGCCAGCCAGGTGCGGTTCGCCATCGACGCCGGGGTGATGGCCGACGAGTACGTGCTCGCCTACGAGTACGCCGAGGACCTGTCCCGCGTCGAATGGCACCTGCTCGCCCCCTCGAAGATGCAGAAGAGCCAGCGCGGCTCGTACGACCTGGTGGCGAACCCGGACGGGAGCACCACTGTGACGTACACGCTGGAGGTCGAGCTGTCGGTGGGGATGCTCGGCATGTTTCGGCGCAAGGCCGAGAAGATGATCATGGACACCGCGTTGAAGCAGCTCAAGCGCCGGGTAGAAGCACCCGGTGCGGCGCAGTGACGCGTCCGGCGGCAGGGTAGAGGAGCCGAGGGTGGGCGGAACGGATCCGGGTTCGGCCCGGGAAGAGGCGGAGCGACTGGTCGCCACCCTGCTCGCGGGGGCACGACTGGCCTCCGGCGGGTCGGTGGGCGGCGCGTTCGGCCCGCTGGGCGGGATGCTGGCCGGTGTCCTCGGTCACAGTGCCGCTGCGGGCGGCGGCGCCCACGGCGGTGGTGGTTTCGCCACCGGTTCGGCCGAATGCTGTGTCTGCCCGGTCTGTCGTGGCATCGCCGCGTTGCGTGACCCGAGTCCGGAATTCGCCGAACGCCTGGCCACCGGTGCCGGAGACCTCGCGGCCGGCGTGGCCAGCCTGCTCCGCGCGTTCGCGCCGCCGGAGCCACCCCCGGCGACCGCACCGCAGCCGTCCGCGCCGGCGCAGCCGACGTCCGCCGCGAGCAGCGACGACGAGGCCGCACCCTTCGCCCCGGCCGAGCGGTCCGCCGAGACCGACGACGAGCACGTGTGGCGCGATGCCACCCGCACCGGGCATGATTCTCAGCCGGCGCCGGAGCGGGATGTCTGGTCGGTCGCCACCCGGACGGCGGACCCACCCGCCCCGGCCACCGCAGCACCCGTCGACGACGCCGGGTCGGTGGTCGCGCCGGCGCCGACCAGCCGACCCGTGGTGCCCGCGTCGCGGGCGTCCGACGACACCGGCGCGGACGCGCCGGGCGGCGGCGCCTGAGCGCGGGACATCGCGATCCGGACCGGCGCGTCATCGGCGCGCGCGGACCGGACAGCACAGCAGAGGGGAGCGGCAGCGGTGACGCTGACCATCGGAGTCGACGTCGGTGGCACGAAGGTGGCCGGCGGTGTCGTGGACGACACCGGCACGGTTCTCGTGCAGAGCCGACGGGACACTCCCGCCGATGACGTCGGCAAGACCCGCGACGTCATCATCGAGCTGGTCGGCGAGCTGGCTGCCGGGCGGACGATCGAGGCCGTCGGGATCGGCGCGGCCGGCTGGATCGACGCCACCCGCTCGACAGTGCTCTTCGCTCCGAACCTGGCCTGGCGTGACGAGCCGCTGCGCGAGTACGTCAGCAGCGCCGTCGGCCTGCCGGTGATCGTGGAGAACGACGCCAACGTGGCCGCCTGGGCCGAGTTCCGCTACGGCGCGGCCCGGGACGCCGACGACTCCATGATCATGTTCACCATCGGCACCGGCGTCGGCGGCGGCATCGTGCTCGGCGGCGAGCTGATGCGCGGCGCGCACGGCGTCGCCGCGGAGCTGGGCCACATGCTGGCCGTGCCGGACGGGCACCAGTGCGGCTGCGGGCGGCTGGGCTGCATCGAGCAGTACGCCAGCGGCAGCGCCCTGGTCCGCTTCGCCCGCGCGGGCGCCCGGCAGGAACCGCAGCGGGCCGCGGCCCTCCTGGACCTGGCCGGCGGCGAGGCCGAGGCGATCACCGGCCACATGGTGACCGCCGCCGCGCAGGGCGGCGACCCGGTCTCCGCCGAGGCGTTCGCGCAGATCGGCCGGTGGCTGGGCACCAGCCTCGCCGACATGGCGCAGATCCTCGACCCGCAGACCCTGGTCGTCGGCGGCGGCGTGATCGACGCCGGTGACCTGCTGCTCGGCCCGACGCGCCGCTCGTACCTCGACGCGCTCGCCCAGCGGGGGCGCCTGCCGGTGGCCGAGGTGCTCCCCGCCGAGCTGGGCAACAGCGCCGGGGTGATCGGCGCGGCCGACCTGGCCCGCCGGATCTGAGACGGTCAGTGATGGGTGAGGCTGCCGGCGTACCGCTGCGCGTGGTGTCGTACAACATCCACAGCCAGCGTGACGACACCCCCGCGCTGGCGGCGGTGGTCCGGGCCGCGAGGCCGGACGTGGTGATCGTGCAGGAGGGCCCGCGCCGGTTCCGGTGGCGGCAGAAGTCCGCCACCCTGGCCGAGTCGTTCGGCCTGGTGGTGGCCGCCGGGGGTCTGCCCGCCCTGGGCAACCTGCTGCTGACCAGCCTGCGGGTGCAGGTGCGCGGCACCCGTTGCCAGCGCTTTCCGCTGACCCCGGGCCGACACCTGCGCGGCGCCGCGTACGCCGACTGCCGGGTCGGCGACGCCCGGTTCACCCTCGCCGGATCGCACCTGTCCACCGACCCGACCGAGCGGCCCGCGCAGGCCGCCGAGTTCCGGCGCGGGCTGGACGCGGCGAGCAGCCCGGTGGTGGCCGGGGCCGACCTGAACGAGGGTCCGGACGGGCCGGCGTGGACCACGGTGGCGCGTGGCCTGACCGACGCGGCGATCGCGGCCGACCGGGCGGACCGGCTCACCTACTCGTGCGCCGACCCGCGCCGCCGCATCGACGCGCTGTTCGTCGATCCCCGGATCAGCGTGGTCGACTACGACGTGGTGGACACCCCGCAGACCCGCCGGGCCAGCGACCACTTCCCGGTCCTCGTCGACCTGCTGCTGCCCACCGCCGGCTGACCCCCACCGGCCGGTACCCGCCGATCGGTCCGCGCCAGGGCTGGACATCCGGCTCCGATGTGGAGAGGATTTCGCGGCGACCGGCACCCGTGCCGCACAAAAGGAGATGTCCCGGTGTCCACCTCCACCGACCACGGCCGGCCCGACCCGGATGCGACCCCGTCCGTGCAGAGCCCCGACGGCCGTCCGCTCTCCGACCGGGGCGACACGGTCTGCGTCATCGGGGCCGGGGCCAGCGGCCTGACGGCCATCAAGAACCTGCGCGAGCACGGGTTCGGGGTGGACTGCTACGAACGGGAGACCGGCGTCGGCGGCGCCTGGAACTGGCGACACGACCGCAGCCCGGTGTACGCGAGCACCCATCTGCTGTCGTCGAAGCCGTTCACCCAGTTCCCCGACTTCCCGATGCCGGACTCGTGGCCGGACTACCCGCACCACAGCCAGCTCCTGGCGTACTTCGAGCGGTACGCCGACCACTTCGACCTGCGGTCGCACGTCTGGTTCGGCACCGAGGTGATCCGGGTGGAGCCCGCCGAGGGGGACCGCTGGGACGTGACCACCCGCTCCACCGGCGGGTACGGGCCGGAGCGCACCTCCCGATACGCCGCCGTGGTGATCGCCAACGGGCACAACTGGTCGCCGAAACTGCCCCGCTACGAGGGGCTGGAGGAGTTCCGCGGCGAGATCATGCACGCGTCGTCCTACAAGGACCCGGCGCAGCTGCGCGGCAAGCGGGTGCTGGTGGTCGGCGCCGGCAACACCGGCTGTGACATCGCCGTCGAGGCCGCCCAGCAGGCGTCGCGGTGCTGGCACTCCACCCGGCGCGGCTACTGGTACGCCCCGAAGTACGTCCTCGGGCGCCCAGCCGACCAGGTCAACGACGCCCTGCTGGCGCTGCGGGTGCCGCTGCGGCTCCGCCAGTGGCTCTACCACTGGACGCTGCGCCTGACCGTCGGCGACCTGACCCGCTTCGGCCTGCCCAAGCCCGACCACCGGGTGTACGAGACGCACCCGATCGCCAACAGCCAGCTCGTCTACTACGTGGGCCACGGCGGGATCGGCCCGGTGCCCGACCTGGCCCGCTTCCGCCCGTACGCCGTGGAGCTGGCCGACGGCCGCGAGATCGACCCGGACCTGGTCATCTTCGCCACCGGTTACCTGCCGCGGTTCGAGTTCCTCGACGCGTCGGTGTTCGGCGACAGCGCCGGCACGGGCCGGCCCACGCTCTGGCTCAACGCCTTCACGCCGGGGCACCCCACGCTGGCGGTCGCCGGCCTCGTGCAACCGGACTCCGGGATGTTCACCCTGGCGCACTGGCAGACGGTGCTCTTCGCCCGGCTGTTGCGGGCCCGCCGGGACCGGCCCGAGCGGGCCGCGGCGTTCGCGCAGCGGGTGCGCGACCGGGCCGGGGAGCGCTACTCGGGGCAGGTCAAGGACAGCAGCCGGCACTGGTTCGAGGTTGGGCACGCCGACTACCTGCGCGCCGTCCAGCGCGCCCTGCACGACCTGGAGGCCAAGTGAGCGCGACGAGTGAGCTTGCGAGCCCCGCAGTCGCGAACGGAAGGCGAGTTCAGTGACCGAGCTGCGGATCATGCGGGGCCGGGAGTGGTCCCGGCCGGTCCGGCCGGCGCGACGCGAGGTGCTCAGCGCCGTTCCCGAGGTGGAAGAGGGGCGTCCTCCGCTGCTGTTCGTTCCCGGGTTCGGGCACGGCGCGTGGGCGTTCGCCGAGCACTGGCTGGGTCACGCCGCGTCGCGGGGCTTTCCGGCGTACGCGCTCAGCCTGCGGGGGCACGGCGGCAGCGAGCCGGCGCCGGAGGCGACGCTGCGCGCGTACGCCCACGATGTGGTCCAGGTGGCCGCGAGCCTGCCGCGCCAGGCGGTGCTGGTGGGGCACGGCGCCGGGGCGCTCGTGGTGGCGCACGCGTTGGCGCGCTACCCGGCGCGCGGCGCGGTGCTGGTGGCGCCGGTCTTCGGCGGCTGGGGGGTGCTCTCCGCGGCGGTGCGCCGCAACCCGGCCGGGACGCTGCCGGCGGTGTTCGGCGGGCCGCTGCGGCTCAGCCGCACGCAGTTGTTCAGCCGCGAGTTGCCCGACGAGGAGGCTCGGCGGTACGTGGCGCGGCTGGGTCGGGCCGGTCGGCGGGCGCAGTGGGCGCTGCTGGGCGAGCCGGAGGCCGAGCCGGCCGTCGGCACGCCGCCGGTCCTGGTGCTGGGCAGCCCGGACGACCGGGTGGTGCCGGCGTCGACGTTGACGCGGATCGCCCGCCGGTACGGTTCGGCTCCGCTGCTCTTTCCGGGCATGGGGCACGACCTGATGCTCGACGCGCGTTGGGCCGAGCCGATCGACGCGATTCTGGACTGGCTGGAGAAGGAGCCCGCCTCGCGGTGAGTGGTCGCGCCGGTCAGCCGCCGGCGTGCTGCGTCGCGGAGGTGGCCCGGGTCGCCGGGCGCGGCACCAGGGGGGCGCCGTCGGCGCTGGTGAGGCGGCCGACCAGGGCGCCGTGCTCGTCCAGCGCGCTCAGGTAGGAGCGCGCCCAGGCCCGGATGTCGTGCTGGTGCAGGTGGGCGCGCATGGCCCGCATGCGTTCGGTGACGTCGGCGGGGCTGGCCCGCAGCGCCGTTTGCAGCGCCTGCTTGAGCCCCTCCAGGTCGTGCGGGTTCACCAGGTACGCCTGGGACAGCTCGGCGGCCGTGCCGGCGAACTCGCTGAGCAGCAGCGCACCCGTGTCGTCCACCCGGGCGGCGACGTACTCCTTGGCGACCAGGTTCATCCCGTCGCGCAGCGGGGTCACCGCCATCACGTCGGCGACCCGGTAGAGCGCGGCCAGCTCGGCCCGGTCGAACGGCTGGGTGAGGTAGTGGATGGCGGGCTCACCGACCCGGCCGAACTCGCCGTTGATCCGGCCCACCTCGCGCTCGATCCGTTCGCGCAGGATCTGGTACTGCCCGACACGTTCCCGGCTCGGCATGGCGACCTGCACCAGCACCGTGTCGCGGACCTTGACGTCGCCGCTGGCGAGCAGCTCGCTGTACGCCTTGAGGCGCTGCTCGATGCCCTTGGTGTAGTCCATCCGGTCGACGCTGAGGATGACCTGGCGGGGGTCGCCGAGATCCTGGCGCAGGCGGCGGGCCCGCGCGGCAACGTCGGGGCGGGCGGCGAGGGCGGCCATCTCGGCCGTGTCGATGGACACCGGGAAGGCGCCGATGCGCACCACCCGGTCGTCGATCCCGATCCGGCGGTCGGTGGCCGGCAGCTCCAGCACCCGGGTGACCAGTTGGGCGAAGTTGTGCGCCGCCTGGGCGCGCTGGAAGCCGACCAGGTCGGCGCCGAGCATGCCGCGCAGCAGTTCGGCCCGACGGGGCAACTGCATGAACAGCTCCGGTGGCGGGAACGGCACGTGCAGGAAGAACCCGATGCGCAGGTCGGGGCGGAGCGCGCGCAGTTGCCCGGGGACCAGCTGCAGGTGGTAGTCCTGCACCCAGACCACGCCGCCCGGCTCGGCCACCTCGGCGGTCGCCTCGGCGAAGCGCTGGTTGACCCGCTGGTACGCCTCCCACCAGCGGCGGTGGTGCTCGGGTTGCTCGACGGCGTCGTGGTAGAGCGGCCAGAGGGTGGCGTTGGAGAAACCCTCGTAGTGGTCGCGCAGATCCTCCTGGCTGAGGGCGACGGTGTGCATGTGGACGCCGTCCACGTCCGGCAGGGCGGGCGCGGCCCCGGTGCCTCCGGCCCAGCCGACCCAGGTCGCCGGGGTGTGCCGGAGCAGGGGGTGCAGCGCGCTGACCAGCCCACCCGGGCTGCGGCGCCACTCGCAGGCGCCGTCGGGCGCTTGGCTGTCGTCGATGGGGAGGCGGTTGGCCACCACCACGAGGGAACTCTGTCGCATCTCGGGCATTCCGATCAGCAGAGGACTGACCGCCACGAGCAAGGAAAAACCGGTCAGTCAGCGGGGGAAGTGACGTACAGCGGTATTCCTACTGACAGTAAGTTACACCATTGTTACGCCCCGGACGGGGGCGTCCTCGTCCCGGAATGCGGTCGGCGGGCGCGGGAGTCAGACGACGGCGCCGTTGTCCGGGTCGTCGTCGTTCTCGTCGCCGGGGCGCAGGCGCCAGATCAGCGTGACGAAGCCGGCCAGGATGCCGGTGAACCCGAACAGGATGACCGCCGAGCGGTCCACCGGGAGCAGCGACGGGAAGAGGAAGAGCACGAAACCGACGACCACCGCGAGCGCGCCGACCACCGCGTACTTGGAGATCCGGGGCAGTGGCGGGGGTGGCGGCGGGTGGTAACCCTCGTCCTCGTCGTCGTCGGGCAGGTCGGCGCCGAAGGTGTCCAGACCGTCCAGCAGCGAGGGCTCGTCACCGCGGGTGCCCCGGCCGACCGAGATCCCGGAGAAGTCGGTGGCCGACGGCAGCCGGCGGACGTCGGTGGCGGTCGGCCCGGCCTCGTCGGCGCCGGAGCGGGCGAGCGGACCAGCCGTCGGCTCGTCCCGGGTTTCCCGGTCGTCGCGCTCGTCCACGTCCTCCGCTGCCGGCCACGGGCGCTCGTCGGCGGTCGAGGTGGCGTGGAAGCCGGCCACGATCCGGGCCCACTCGGCGTCGATGTCCGGCTCGTCGCGGGCCGGCGGCTGCTCCGGGGCGCTCTCGTCGGCGAGCTGGGTGAGGTAGTCGCGGGCCGTGGTCAGGTGCGAGCGGTCGACGTAGAGCCGGTCGACCGGGCGGGCCGGAACCGTGGTGGTGCGGGTGACGGGGTTGAGGTCGGCGGAGGGTTGCAGGTAGGCGGCGATCCCGCCGGCGGCCAGCACGTCGAGCAGGTGCTCGCCGACGCGCGGATCGACGTCGCCGACGACGGCGTACTCGCTCGCGTCGAGCCCGTTGTCCCGCCGTCCCCGGCGGGCCCCACCCGCTGACACCCGGACATCCTCCTCAACGCGCCTTCCGACGCGGCCACCCTGCCCCCTCGACGCCCGTACGCACGCCGTGCTCTGAATCGTGACACGTCGGAGGCCGGTTCCGGGAGTGCGTTGTGTCGCGTCTTCCAAAGTCACGGCTGCTGTCGCAGGTCGCGGCGGGCCACCTATGTCCGTTCTTGCGCGACACGTGCGATCTCGGTGATCGTTGACGGCGGCGACTCCACGCCGGGGACGGAGGGGGCATACGTGACCGCTGAGGAGTACGAGGAGCCGGACGTCCCGCCGAGGTTCCAGACGTTCGCCGACCGTCACCATCTCGAATACCGGCAGACACCGCCCGGGATCGCGCTCTACCTGGGTCTGGGCTCGACCCTGCTGGGGTTGCTGTTCAGCACGGCACCGAAGATCCCCGACGACCGGATCCTCGGCTACCTGATGCTGGGCGGCGGCGGCATGCTTCTCGTGGCCTCCCGGGTGCTGCACCGGCGCATGCGCAGGCGCGAAGAGGAGCTGTACCGCGAGTTCCTACGGTGGAAGAGCGAGCGGGGCGAATAGGGGTGGGTATGGATCCGGCGCTGGCGGTGACACGCTGGCTGGCCGGTCCCGTCGCGAAGTTCCTCGACGCCGACGGTAAGACGCCCGAGGAGCGCCGCGCCGAGGTGATCGAGGAAGCGGGCCTGGCGGGTGAGGAGATCGAGGACGTCGCCCTGCGGCACATCGCCCGGGGTGCGGCCTGGTCCATCCTGTTCGGGATGGTGTTCGCCGCCGGCGTGCTGGTCCTCGTCCCGGTGTCCGCGTTCGCCGGCGAGCGGACGAAGGATCTGGTCTTCGACATCGTCGGCTGGGTGATCTTCTTTCCGTTCTGGATGGCGGCGGTGCACGGGGTGCGGATGTTGGTGAGCTGTTACCTGCCGGAGCGCTGGTGGGATCCGGGCAACCGTCTGTGGCGGGTGGCGCTGCTGGCCCAGACACCGGAGTACATCCTCGGCGTGCTGGCGACCGCGGCCGGCGCGCGGTGGTGGTGAGCGTCCGTCCGTTGTGGTCCGAGCGCCCGCTTCGTAGGCTCGTCGGCGACGACGGCGCTCCCGGGTTCCGGCGCGGTCGCGGGCCCACCACGGAAAGGACACCGGTGCTCTACTGGCTGCTGAAGTACGTTCTCCTCGGTCCGCTGCTCAAGCTGATCTTCCGCCCGCAGGTGGAGGGCCTCGCTTCTGGCGCGATCGCACCCGCGACTGAGCGGTGAAGCCCTGGAACACGTTCTGCGGGGTGCTGGACAAGTGGACCAGAGGCATGTCGCGAACCTCATGCAGGCAGACGTCCTACAGGCGGAGCTGGCAATGGTGAACTCGGGCGACTCGGGGCGAAGTCTGTCGGTGTTGGGGCTCATGCTCCTTTTCACCGTGATCCTGTTGCCCGGCATCGTGAGCGAGGGAGGTTGGCGTGCCTGGATCGCGGTGCCCTCCAGCGTCGGACTCGTCGTTGTCTTCCTGCGTGAACTCGCTGCTGTGATCCAACGACGACGGCATCGTCCTAAACCGGAGCGGCCGGACGCCTGACGGCGGACCGTGCTCAGCGGATGTCGGATTTGGTCGTGAGGCCGGGCACGTGTCTGGCCTCAGGACTAGGTCCGTCGTTTGCGGTGGCCAGCGTGGCTTCGCCGGGGGCCTTCCCGCCCTGCGGAATCTGACTGCGTCACGAACCGGGCCTGTCGAGTCCGGCACGGGCGGACCTTGATCGAGGCCCCGAGCACCTGACGAGATCGAAGCGGTCGTTCGTCCGTTGTGGGTAGAGCTGAGGCTTCGTAGGCTCGTCAGCGACGGCGGCGCTCCCGGGCATGGTGTTGTCGCGGGCACACCACGGAAAGGACACCGGTGCTCTACTGGCTGTTGAAATACGTGCTCCTCGGTCCGCTGCTCAAGCTGATCTTCCGCCCGCAGGTGGAGGGCCTGCGCAATGTGCCGGCGACCGGCCCGGTGATCCTGGCGAGCAACCACCTCTCCTTCTTCGACTCGATCTTCATCCCGTTGATCGTTGCGCGGAGGGTCACCTTCGTGGCCAAGGCGGAGTACTTCACCGGCAAGGGGATCAAGGGCTGGTTCATGAAGATGTTCTTCGTCGGCACCGGGACCATCCCGGTGGACCGCTCCGGCGGTCAGGCCGCCCGCGCCGCCCTGGACACCCAGTTGCGGGTGCTGCGCGCTCAAGGAGTGGCCGGCATCTACCCGGAGGGCACCCGCTCCCCGGACGGGCGGCTCTACCGGGGCAAGACCGGTGTGGCGCGGCTGGCCCTGGAGAGCGGCGCGGTGGTGGTGCCGGTGGCGATGCTCAACGCCGACGAACTCCAGCCGCCCGGCAGGCTCCTCCCACGGGTCGGCCAGGTGCGGGTCCGCTTCGGCGCGCCCCTGAACTTCTCCCGCTACGCGGGGTTGGCCGGCGACCGGTTCGTCGAGCGCGCGGTCACCGACGAGGTCATGTACGAGTTGATGGAGCTCTCCGGCCGGGAGTACGTCGACATCTACGCGCAGAAACTCAAGACGCCAGTCGCCGCCTGAGTCGGGTCAGCGGCTGAGGCTCCCTAGCCGCCGAGCCGGGTGAGCCTGCTCAACACGCGACCGCCGGCCCGGTCGGGCTGATCGGCCGGCCGGCCAGCGCCAGCAGGCCCGGGGCGTCGTTGCGCAGCGCGAACGTGCGGACCTCGGCTCGCGGCTCCCGGGCGCCCGCCGGGTCGCCGGCGCGGGTCAGCTCCGCCGCCGCCAGCGCCAGCGCCAGCACCCGGTCGCTGACGTCCGGGATCCGCCCGTACGTCTCGGCGGCGGCCAGGTGCAGCTCGGCCGCCCGCCGGTGGTCGCCGTCGGCCGCCGCCACCGCCGCCGTCACCGTCCGCAGCGCCGCCTCCGACCACGGCGTGCGATGCCCGACCCGGTCCAGCATCGCCCGGACCCGCACGGCGGTGTCCCGCCCGGCCAGGGCGGCGGCGTACGCGGCGGCGGCGATCCACTCCCCGCTGGCCAGCGCCGGCACCGCCGACCAGGACCGGTCCAGCTCGTCGATCAGCTCCGCCGCCTCGGCGTCGCGGCCCTGCAGTGCCCGGCACAGCGCCGCCATGCTCAGCATCGTCCACCGCAGGCGGTGGAAGCCGCTGCGCCGCGCGGTGGTCAGCGCGTCGGCCAGGTCGGCCGGATCCTCGTCGTCGCGGAGCACCAGCAGACAGCAGCGCAACCCCCGTACCTGCATGTCCCAGCTGCCGGTCGGCGTGTCCACGAACGCCTCCGCCGCGGCGAGCAACCGGCCGAAGTCACCCTCGAACCAGGCCCGCATCGCCTCCGCCGAATAGCTGGTGGTCAGCGTCTGGCCGCTGGCCGTACGCGCCGGCGCGGCCGAGAGCAGGGCGTTCGAGCGCAGCCAGTCGCCCTCCTCGCGGATGGCCCAGGCCAGGTTCTGGGTGGCCCGGGGCAGCGCGAGCAGCTGACCGGCGCGGCCGAACTCGACGATCGCGTGCAGCTCGTCCAGGCCGACCCGGTCACCGGCCTGGTAGCGGGCGGTGGCCGCGGTGATCCGCGCGTTGGTGCGCGTCTCGGTCAGGCCCAGCCGCTCCGCGATCTCCGCCGCGGTGTCCGCCGCCGACACGGCCGGGTCGCGCTCGTAGTTGAGCATGTGCAGGCGGCCCAGCTCGGCGTACGCGTCGGCCTTCTGCGGGCTGTCCGGCAACGGCTCGAACAACTGGACCGCGCGATCCAGGCAGGCCAGGGCGTCGCCCCGGTCGGCGCGCAGCCAGGCCGCCTGACCGAGCAGCGTCCACGCCCGTGCGGCGCACGCGTCGTCGCCGTGCGCCGACAGCCGGTCCGCCAGCGCGTGCACCTGCTCCGGTCCGCCGCCGGAGAGGAACGCGTTGCCGTCGCGGTAGAACGAGATCTCCGTGCTGAGCAGCTCCAGTTGGAGCCGCCCCACCGGGTCGCTGTCGTCGGCCAGGCCCAGCGCCCGACCCGCGTGGCTCGCCGCCGCGTCCAGCCCGTGCAGGGCGTACGCCCGGCGGGCCGCCCGGTGCAGCGCCTGCCGCGCCGGCCCCGCGTACCGGCGGACCGGCATACCGAGCGAGCGGGCGATCTCGTGGGCCGCCCAGCGGTGGTGGGCGAGCACCTCCGCCAGGTCGGTGTCGCGGCTGTGCGACAGCGCGTCGAGCCAGTCCGCGGCCCGCTCGTGCCGGGCCACCCGCTCGGTGCGCGGCAGCCGCTGGTAGCAGACGTCGCGCACCAGCACGTGCCGGAACCGGAACTCCGCCTGCCCCGCCATCGTTGACGCGGCCTGCTCGTGCACGAAGTCGCGCTGCTCCAGCCGGCGCAGCGCACGCTCGACCGACTCGACCGGCTGCCCCAGCGCGGCGGCCACCGCGCCCGGCCAGAACTGCACCCCGACCACCGAGGCCGCCAGCAGCACCGAGCGGTCCTTGGCGTCCAGCAGGTCCACCCGGTTGGCGATCACCGCGTGCACGCTCTCCGGCATGGTCAGTTCGAGCTGCTTGTCCAGCGACCAGCCCCGCCCGGACTGGCGCAGCGCGCCCTGTTCGATGAGCATCCGGACGTACTCGTGCGCGTAGAGCGGGTTGCCGCCGGCCACCTCGATGAGCGGGGTCAGCATGTCGGCGGAGAACGCCGCCTGGCCGAACAGGTGCGCGTACAGGGCGGCGATGCCGGTGTCGCGCAGCGGCGGCAGGGTGATGGTTACCGAGCCGGTGATGGTCCCGGCCCAGCTCGGGTCCCGGTCGACCAGTTCCGGGCGGGCGGTGCAGAGCAGCAGCAGCGGCGCCTCGCGGGCCGCCGCCCCGAGCAGTTCCACGAAGCGCAGCATCGCGTCGTCGGCCCAGTGCAGGTCCTCGAAGACCAGCACGGTGGGGCGGCGGGCGGCCAACGCCAGCAGGAACCGTCGCCACGACGACTCGGCCTCCTCCGCCGGCAGCGGCGTGCCGGGCAGCCCGACCAGCGGGCGCAGGGCGTCCACCACCCGGTCCCGCTCGCCCGGACCGATCAGCTCGCTCACGGCGGCGGCCAGCCGCTGCGCCGCACTGGCGGCCGGGTCGGTGTCCAGGATGCCGGCCTCGGTCTTGACGATGTCGGCCAGCGCGGCGAACGTGACGTTCTCCCCGAACGGCGGGCAGCGCCCCGTCCGCCACGTCAGCGGCTCGTCGACCAGCCGGCCCGTGTGCCGGTACAGCTCGCGCAGCAGCCGGCTCTTGCCGATGCCGGCCCGGCCGAAGATCGTCACCACCTGCGGCAGCCGGTCGCGCAGCGACCGGTGCAGGGCGTTGACCAGCATGCCCAGCTCGTGCTCGCGGTCGACCAGCGGCGTGGTGTCCGGCTCCCGGTCGGTCGGCAGGCGGCGCAGCGGCGACAGCGCGAGCCACACCTCGGTCGGCGACGACCGGCCGCGCAAAGTGACCGGGGGCTGCTCCTCGTAGCGGATCGTGTCCCTGGTCAGCGCGTGCGTGGTGCCGCACACCAGCACCCCGCCCGGTGGTGCGACCGACTGCATCCGGGAGGCGGTGTTCACCACGTCGCCGGCCACGATCGCCTGCCCGCCGTCGCGGGCGGCCGCCACGTCGACAAGGGCCTCCCCGGTGGCCACCCCCACCCGGAACCGCATCTCGGTGCTGCCGGTCGGCGCGAACCGGGTGAGCACCCGTTGCAGCTCCAGCCCGGCCCGGACGCAGCGCAGCGCGTCGGTCTCGGTGGCGATCGGGGCGCCGAACAGTGCCATCACCGCGTCGCCGATGTACTTCTCCACCACCCCGCCGTACTGGCCGACGACCCGGCGGGCCGCGGAGAAGAAGCCGGTCTGCATGCCGCGGACCTGCTCCGGGTCGGCCCGCTCGACGTACGGGGTGAAGTCGATGAGGTCGACGAAGAGCACGCTCACCCGGCGGCGATCCTCCTGCGGCGCGACGGCGACCGGCCGGTCCGCGCCCGGCCGGGGCGACCCGCACGACGTGCAGAACGTGACGTCCGAGGCGAGGGGGCGCAGGCAGTGCGGGCAGACGGCACCGAGCTCGGCACCGCAGCCACCGCAGAAGCGGTCACCGTCGGCGGCCGTGCGTCCACAGCGCCCACACTGCGCGGCGATGACACACCCTCCATGGCGATCCGGGCCGACGCCCCCCGTCGTCCCGTCACAGGGAGTATCACCGCCCGCGCGGCTGTCAGGTACCGGCCTGTTGGCTTGTGGACAGTCCACCAAGGGTCCGACGGACTACATTCAGTCCGCCACATCTTCGATCAGCGACCAGAGGGGGACAGGTCAATGGTGTACGTCAAGCTGGAGAGCGACTGGACCGACGGCAACGGGGTCAACCACTCCGCGGGCGAGTCGGTGGACGTCGACGCCGCCACGCTCGCCACGCTCCAGGCCGAGGGCATCGTCAGCGAGCAGTCCCACGGCCCGGGCGGCGACGGCAAGGGCCCGGACAAGTGGGCCGGCCCGGGCAGCTCCGGAGTCTGAACCACGCGTCGGTGACGCGACGACACGGCCGGGCCGCCCACGGGTGACCCGGCCGTGTCGTGTCGAGGTGCGCGGCCCGTCGACGCGGCTCAGCGGTCGTTCAGGCCGGTGCGGCGGAGGTGCGGCTCAGCGGTCGTTCATGCCGGCACCGCGGCGGCGCACTCAGCGGTCGTTCATGCCGGCGCGGCGGCGCAGCGCGGCCACGTCGGTGACCACGATCCGGCGCCCCTCGGTCCGCAGCCAGCCCCGGCTGGCGAAGGAGCCGATGGCCTGGTTGACGCTCTGCCGGGAACCGCCGGCCATCTCGGCGAGCTGGCTCTGGTTGAGCTCGATCGTGATCATCGGGGCCTGGCTCTCGCCGGCCAGCCGGACCAGTGTCTTGGCGACCCGGCCGGGCAGGTCGAGGAAGACGTGGTCGGCGTTCTGCTCGGTGAGCCGACGGATCAGGCCGCCCAGCGAGCGCATCACCGCGTCCAGGATGCGCGGATTGGAGTGCACCAGTTCCATGAACGCGCCCCGGGAGAGCGCGAGCGCCGCGCAGTCCTCGATGGCCTCGGCCGACGCGGACCGGGTGGAGGCGTCGAGCAGGGAGACCTCGCCGAGCACGTCCGGCGGACGGATCACCGACAGCACCGCCCGCTCGCCGGTCGGCGCGGTGCGGAAGACGGCGACCGCGCCGCGGCGCAGCACGATCAGCGACTCGCCCGGGTCGTTCTCCACGAAGAGCAACTGACCCTTGCGGTAGGTGCGCGGGACGGCGGCCGCGATGACGCGCTGGCGCACCTCGGGCTCCAACCCGGCGAACATCTCGACACCCGTGAGCGCGTCACCCGGCTCCGGCAGGCGCATCTCCACGGCCCAACCCCTCCCGGTCATGGACCACACAATCGCTCACCGGGTGAACCTGATGGCCCTGACAAGGTGAACTGACACCGATTCGGCGTCCGGTAGCGGTACACATCAGATCATGACGGTCCGGTCGCTTGCTGTACACCCCTCGAAGCACTTCCGTGACCGTCGCGAGCTGCGGCGTACTCCCTGCGCCGGCTCCCGGTCGCAGGTCGGCGCTGGTCCGCGACGGACCGGCCGTGGGTCGCACCCGGGCCCCGCCGGGCGCCGCCGGCCGGCCGTGGGCGAGGATGGCCGGAATGGTCTACCGCTATTTCTACGACTGCGAGTTCATCGAGGACGGCCGGATCGTCGACCTCGTGTCGATCGGCGTCGTCGACGAGTACGGCCGCGAGTTCTACGCGGTCTCCACCGAGTTCGACGACTCCCGTGCCGTGCCCTGGGTCCGGCGCAACGTGCTGGACCGGCTGCCGTCTCCGGCGGACCGGGCCTGGCGTTCGCGGGAGCGCATCCGTGACGACCTGTACGACTTCCTCATGGAGCCGGTTCGGGACCGGCCGGGGGAGCAGCTGGAGCTGTGGGCCTGGTACGCGGCGTACGACCATGTGGTCCTCGCCCAGCTCTGGGGGGCGATGCCGGCGCTGCCCCGGGAGATCCCCCGGTTCACCAAGGACCTGCGGCAGCTCTGGGACGACCGGGGCCGGCCGACCCTGCCGGACGCGGACGCGGCCCGGCACGACGCCCTGGTCGACGCCCGGCACAACCTGGCCCGTTGGCGGGCGATGACGGCACGCTGACCGGTCGTCGTACCTTTGCAGGTTTGACCGGTTCTGTCCCGGGCAACGGTTCGACCAGTCGAGCCGAGGGAGACTGCCATGAGCAACGATCCGACCAGCGTCGCCGAGGCCCGGACGCGGGTCACCGAGCTGGTCCGCGCCGCACGGATCTGCATGCTCACCACGATCGCGCTGGACGGGCGGCAGGTGAGCCGGCCGATGGGGCTGCAGGAAGCCGAGTTCGACGGCGACCTGTGGTTCTTCGCCTACGCAGACTCCGCCAAGGTGCGCCAGATCCGGGTGAACCCGGAGGTCAACGTCGCCTTCTCGGACCAGAAGCACAACGCCTGGGTGTCGGTCTCGGGCACCGCCAATGAGGGCTTCGACGCCGAGCGCGCCCGGCGGCTGTGGAACCCGGTGCTCAGGACCTGGTTCCCGGACGGGCTGGACACGCCCGGCCTGACGCTGATCAAGGTGCACGCCAGCTCCGCCGAGTACTGGGACTCGCCGAGCAGCACCGTGGTCAATCTGCTCGGGTTCGCGAAGGCCGCCGTCACCGGCCACCCGCCGGCGACCGGCGAGAACCGCGAGGTGACCTACTGACCCGCCGCCCCCGGGGCGCGCTGTCGTCGCGCAGGTAGGCCGACTACAGTTCGCAGTGACGGCCCGCCCCGGGCCGGCAATGGCGCCGATGGTCTGACTTGACACATACCTGGGGCATATCGGGCTTTACCTGATGCTCCAGGAGGATGAGCGGATCATGCGTATCGGCGTGCTCACCGGCGGCGGCGACTGCCCAGGTCTCAACGCGGTCATCCGGGCGGTGGTCCGCAAGGGCGTCGCCACCTACGGTCACGAGTTCGTGGGCTTCCGGGACGGTTGGAAGGGCCCGCTGGAGGGTCTGTCCCGTCCCCTGGGCATCGCGGACGTCCGCGGCATCCTGCCCCGTGGCGGCACCATCCTCGGTTCGTCCCGGACCAACCCGTTCAAGATCGAGAACGGCGTCGAGCGGATCAAGGACAACCTCGCCAGCCAGGGCGTGGACGCGCTGATCGCGATCGGCGGCGAGGACACCCTCGGCGTGGCCACCAAGCTCTACGAGCTGGGCGTGCACGTCGTCGGCGTGCCGAAGACGATCGACAACGACCTCGGCGCCACCGACTACACCTTCGGCTTCGACACCGCGGTCAACATCGCGATGGAGGCCATCGATCGGCTGCACACCACCGCGGAGAGCCACCACCGCACCCTGGTCGTCGAGGTGATGGGCCGGCACGCCGGCTGGATCGCCCTGCACGCCGGCCTGGCCGGCGGCGCCAACGTGATCCTGCTGCCCGAGCGGCAGTTCGACGTCGACCAGGTCGCCGGCTACGTCGAGAAGCGCTTCCAGCACCAGTACGCCCCGATCGTCGTAGTCGCCGAGGGCGCCCAGCCGCTCGACGGTCAGATGGTGCTCGCCAACCAGGAGCTGGACTCGTTCGGCCACGTCCGCCTCGGCGGCATCGGCCAGTGGCTGGCCGAGCAGCTGGAGGCCAAGACCGGCAAGGAGGCCCGCACCGTGGTGCTGGGCCACATCCAGCGCGGTGGCACCCCGACCGCCTTCGACCGGGTGCTCGCCACCCGTCTGGGCCTGCAGGCCATCGACGCGGTCAACGACGGCGACTGGGGCAAGATGGTCGCGATGCAGAGCACCGACATCGTCCGGGTGCCCCTCGCGGAGGCCACCCGCGAGCTGAAGACCGTGCCGCTGGAGCGGTACGCCGAGGCCGAGGTCTTCTTCGGCAGCTGATCGACGGTAGGCGGCGCGGCGGGCCACGGGGCCGGCCGCGCCGCGACCCGACGTTCGGCGGCGTATCGGGCCCACCGCCCGCCACGCCGCGACCCGACGCGAGGGGGTACGGCCGAGATGTCAGCCGAGGTGCACACGGTCGCGGTGATCGGCGCGGGCAAGATCGGTGAGCTGATGCTCTCCGGGCTGCTGCGCTCCGGATGGCCGGTGGAGCGGCTGCTCGCCACCGCCCGCCGACCGGCCCGCGCCGAGGAGTTGACCGCCCGCTACGGCGTCCGGGTGGTCGACAACCTGGCCGCCGTCGACGAGGCGGCCGTGCTCGCGGTCTCGGTCAAGCCACAGGACGCCGCCGCGCTGCTGGACGAGATCGGCCCCAAGGTGCCCGCCGACAAGCTGGTCATCTCGCTCTGCGCCGGCCTGCCCACCAGCTTCTTCAACCGCCGACTGCCCGACGGCACCCCGGTGGTCCGCGTCATGACCAACACCCCGGCGCTGGTCGACCAGGCGATGACGGCCATCTCGGCGGGCGCGTACGCCACCGGGGAACACCTCGCCCTGGCCGAGGAGATGTTCAAGCCCCTCGGCCAGACGATCCGGGTGCCCGAGTCCCAGCAGGACGCGGTCACGGCGCTCTCCGGCTCCGGCCCGGCCTACTTCTACCTGCTGGTCGAAGCCATGATCGACGCCGGGATCCTGCTCGGACTGCCCCGGCAGGTGGCGCACGAGCTGATCGTGCAGACCGCGATCGGCTCCGCCGTGATGCTGCGCGACTCCGGCGAGCACCCGGTCAAGCTGCGCGAGGCGGTCACGTCGCCGGCCGGCACCACCATCTCCGCGATCCGCGAGCTGGAGAAGCACGGCGTACGCGCGGCGCTGCTCGCCGCGCTGGAGGCCGCCCGGGACCGCGCCCGCGAACTGGCCGCCCAGGCCGACTGACGATCGCCGAGCGGCCCGTACCGCCGACCGACATGTCGCGCGACTCGCGGGGGCATGCGCGACCCGGCATGTGCCGCATACTGGCGACGTGTTCACACTCGCCCAGGCCCGGCACCTGGTGGCCACCCTGCAGCCGCGTGTCGACGAGCTGATCCGGCTCCGCGCCGACCTCGCCGAGCTGCGCGTCGACCTGGCCGACCACGGCGTCAGCGCGCTCGGCGGGCTGGCCGAGGTGAAGGGGCTGGAGGCCCGGCTGCACGCCGTCGTCGAGGAGCTGCACCAGCACGAGATCCAGGTCAAGGGCATCGCGCCGGTGCTGCTCGACTTCCCCGGCGAGCGGGCCGGCCGTGCGGTGCTCTGGTGCTGGCTGGAGGGCGACTCCGACGTGCGCTGGTACCACCGCGCCGAGTGCGGCTTCGCCGGCCGCCGCCCGGTCTGACGCCGGCCCGCCCGGTCTGACGCCGGCCCCGCCAGGCGGTGATCGACTCGGGATCCGGGAATCCGGGGCATCGGGCCGAGCCGGACACCCCGACATCCCGCAAGCCGAGTTGATCAGCCGTCGGCGACCGCGAACACCACCACGTTGTCCCGGTAGTGCCCGCGCCGCCGGTCGAAGTCGCCCCCGCAGGTGACGAGACGCAGCTCCGCCCCGGGCGTCGGGCCGTAGACCACGGCCGTCGGGAACCGGTCCTTGCGGGTACGCAGCGACCCGGTCACCCGGAACGACAGCCACCGCCCGCCGCGCCACACCTGGACCCGGTCACCCGGACGCAGCTCATCGAGCCGGGCGAAGACCGCCGGGCCGCTGCGCGAGTCCAGATGCCCGGCGAGCACGGCCGGGCCGGTGTCGCCGGGTGCCGGGCCGCCGCCGTACCAGCCGGCCGTGTCGAACTCGGTCGGCGGAACGAGGACGCCGGCGCGGTCCAGGCCCAGCACCGTGAGCGCCGAGTCGACGTCGATGCGCGGCACGCGTACCCGCGTGGGTGGACCCTGTGGTCGCGGCGGCGCGGCCACGGACGGGCAGCCGTCGGCGCAGCCGGGGTGCCAGCTCGCGGCCGGCGGCGGCGGGCCGGTCGTCGCCAGCCCGACCCCGGTGCCGGCGGCCAGGCAGACCGCCGCGCCGGCCGCGACCAGCGCGGCCAGCGGCGCCCGGCGGTCGCGGTGGCGTCGGATCGCGGCGGCGGGCCCGATGCTCACCAGGTCGTGCGCCGCCGCCGGCGCCACAGGAGCAGGCTCGCCGCGCCGGCCGCCGCGGCCAACCCGCCGGCCACCAGGGGGTACGCGCCGAACCCTGCGTCGGACGTGCCGCCCGCGCCGGTGTCCACACCGCCGGCCGGTACGACAGTGCCGCCCTCGGCGTCGCGGCGCAGCTCGGCCGTGAGCCCGCCCTGCTTGTCGTCGAGCACCAGCAGCGAGTAGACCGCTCCGCCGGTGAGCCGCACCTCCGCGTCGGTGCTCGGGCCGCCCGCGCCGGTGAGTCGCAGCTTCCAGGTGCCCGGCTCGACCTGCTGGTAGTCCGTGGTGGTGGCGAACTGCACGCCGTCGGCGATCGTCGGCCCGTCGGCGGCGGCCACGTCGAGGACGGGCGTCCGCACCGACGCCTGCACGACGCGCACCTTGGCCCGGCCCTGCCTGGGAGCGCTCAGATCGTCGGTGAGCACCCGCAGCCCCAGGTCGGCGTGCCGACCGACACCGGCCACCGTGTACGCGCCACCACTGGTCACCGCTACCTCGGTGGTGAGCACCGGCGGCTCGCTGGCGGGCGTGCCGGCCTCGCGCATCGCCACCGCGTACCGGCCCGGAGGGAGCTGGAGGTAGTCGGAGACCACGCCGTAGCCGACGCCCGGGAACACTCGCGGCTTCGCGGCGTCGGGGGCGGCCAGGTAGACGTCGACGGCCGGGGTGTCGGGTGAGAGGTGGGCGAGCCGGACGTATCCGACGGTGTCCGCGCTGGCCGGGCCCGCAGCGGCGGCGGCGAGGGCGGTGCCGAGCAGGAGCGCGCCAGCGCCGGCCAGCAGTCGGCGGGACGTGGTACGGAGCGTGTGCATATCGCCTCCGGAAGGCACGTTCGGTGAGCGGGCGGCAACCCACGGACAGAGTCCCGTGTATGGGACTCCGGCGCAAGTTTTGCGTGCAATGTTTCTTCTGCCGCGTTGCCCGTGCCGCGTTGCCCGTGCCGCGTTGCCCGTGCCGCGTTGCCCGTGCCGCGCTGTCCGTGCCGCGCTGTCCGCGAGATCGCTGCCCGCGAGATCGTGCTCGATCCAGGATGTAGTGGTCTCGCGTCGGGAGGATGCCACTACATCCAGGTCAACACCGTTGCGTTTGGCGGAACGGCTGTTCGTCGACCGGCACTGCCTCGCCGATCATGGAGTTGTGGTGGGCCACAAAACGCCCGTACCCTGCCAAGGCAGGCACCACAATTCCATGATCGCCGGGGCTTGATCTACCAAGAGTCTTGTTATCCAGCACGGGTTGACCCCGCCGGCCACAGCCCTAACGCAACAGTGTTGACATCCAGGTTCGAGGGCGATCTTGCCGCTTCGCGAGGGAGATCCCGACTCTGGACGCGGGGTTGGTGCCGCTACCGCACCGCGAGGAAGCCGAACAGGTCCGGCACGCCTAGAGAGGTGGACTCGACGAACCGGACCGGTCGGAGGCCGGCGGCCACTGTCGCGTTGAGCAGGTCGGCGAGCGGCACGTGCCAGGCGCCGACCCGGACCCGGACGCCGTCGGTGTTCCAGCTGTCGAAGCTGCGTGACCGGTCCGCGTAGCGCTCGTCGACGACGACGCTCGGGCGCCGGCCCCAGTCGGCGAACGCGCCCACGAAGCACGGGTGCACGCCCACGTGCACGAACCGCCCGCCCGGGCGCAGCACCCGGCCGACCTCACGCAGCACGCCCGGGTAGTCGGGCACGTCGGTGCTGGACAGGACGCACATCGCGGCGGGCAGTGAGGCGTCGGCGATCGGCAGGGCGGTCGCGTCCCCCCGGGCCGCCGGCAGTCGCCCGCGCGCGTGCCGCAACTGCCCGCCGGACAGGTCCACACCCACCGGTGTCCAGCCCAGGTCGCCAGGCACGGACGCGTGCGCGCCGGTGCCGCAGCAGATGTCGAGGCAGGGCCCCGCACCCGTGCCGAGCAGGTCGGCCACGGTCGCGTGCACCCTCCGGAGATAGTCGCCACCGCCCGAGATGAAGCCCTCGTACCAGTCCGCGTGAGCGTCGTACGCCGGTGTGCCCGTCGCTTCCATCCACCGATGCTAGGGACGCACGCCTGGCGCGTGGTCCCCGTTCTTCCGAGGGCAGACGCGGTCGGACCCTCGCAGCCGACTACTCCGCTTCGGCGACGAAGACGCCCTGCCCCTGTTGGCCGTAGACCAGGTTTCGTTGGTGCAGTTCGCGTACGGCCCGGTAGGCGGTCGACCGTGCCACGTTGTAGATCTCGCCAATTTCCGAGACCGAGGGCAGTTGATGGCCGGGCGGGTACTCCCCGGAGTTGATTCTGCGCGCGATGTCGTCGGCGACGCGAAGGTAGTGCGGTGGCCTGGTAGGCATGATCGGCTCTCCTGGACTTCAGCGAAGATCATGCTTCCAGCCGGGACCTGGGCAGGACAAGTGACGACGCGACTCGACTGAGCACAGTGAGAACATGACTACAGTGAGACAGCGGTCGGACGCTTCTGGACTTCAGCACCCCGAGGTTTTCGATCCATCCACCCTGGAGGGCGCGACGCATGGCCTCCGCCCTCCAGGGCTGGCATCTCGTGACCTCGGGAAAGGTGCGGACGATGGCGATCGACGAGCCGGTGTCCAGGGCGACCGAACTCTTCATGGCGGAGCGGGTCCTCGACGCGCACTGGTCCCGAGCGCGTGATCGGCCCTGGCAGACAGGCGGCTGCCTGGAGTGTCAAGGTCATCACGATTGTCCGCAGTTGGACTGGGCTCTCGGAATCGTGGCGGACGTCGCGTCGGTGCTATTCCAGAAATAGCGCCTGTGCCAGACGGTCGAGGTCGTGCTCGTCGGCGTTGGACTGCGCGGCCAACGGTCGACGGGACCTTCGCTCGGCCTTGCGTTCGCCTATTCTCGGGCGATGCGGGATCGCCGGGTGGCGCTGGCGTGGGCGGCGTTCGGCGTCGTCGCGCTGGTGTCCTGTGTGCTCGTGCTCAGGCGCGGCGACCGGCTCAGCGACCTGCACATCTACTACGGCGCACTGTCCGATCTGCACGCCGGCCGGCCGCTGTACGAGTACCGCGCCCGAAACGGCGGGCCGTTCACCTATCCGCCGTTCGCAGCCCTGGTGCTGGGCCCGATCACCGCCGTCAGCGAGGGCGTACTCCAGGGCGTCTGGCTGGTGGCGACGTGCGCGGCGGTCGTCGCCATCGCCGGCCTGGTCGGCGTCGCGCTGAGCACCGATCGGTCGCACCGCCCGCTGCTCGTCGCGGTGGCCGCCACGGTGCTGATGCTCTCGGCGCCGGTGCAGAGCAACCTGCGTTTCGGGCAGGTCAGCATTTTCATCGTGTTGCTGGCATTGCTGGACGGGATGGGCGTCGTCCCACCCCGGCTGCGCGGGGTGCTCGTCGGGGTGGCCGCGGCGATCAAGCTGACCCCGCTGCTGTTCGTCGCGTACTTCCTCGCGACCGGGCGCTACCGCGACGCCGGCCGCGCGGTGGCGACGCGCGGAGCCTGTGCCGGGCTGGTGGCGGTCGTGCTGCCCGGCGAGAGCTGGACTTACTGGACCCAGGCGGTCCGGCAGACCTCGCGGATCGGCAACCTGGCCTCGCTGGGCAACCAGTCGGTGCACGGGATGCTGTTGCGCCTCGGGGTCGACGAGGGGGCGCTGCCCGTGCTCTGGGCCGGGCTGGTGGCGGTGATCTGCGGGGCGGCGCTCCTGCGCGCCCGGCAGTTGGCCGGGCAGGGCCGCCCCGGGCACGCGGCGGTCCTCGTCGGCTGCGCCACGGTGGCCGCGTCCCCGGTGTCCTGGACCCACCATCAGGTGTGGCCGGTGCTCGCCGCGATGCTGCTGGTCGGCGCGTCCGGCATCACCCAGCGGGTGGCCGGTGCCGCGTTGCTCGCCGCCATGGTCGTCTCGCTGGGCGCGGTCCTCGGCCCGGTGTCGACGCGGCCGGGCGTGCAGTTCCTGTTCGAGAACGCCCGTGCCGTCGGCGTGTGCCTGCTGTGCCTGGCCGGCTTCGGTGGTGTCGCGGTCGCGACCGCCCGGAGCAACCGGCGATCCGCCGCCGGCCGGGCCTGGCTGCGGGTGGGCGTCTCGGCCGCGGTGGCACTCGCCTTCTTCGCCGTGCAACCGCTGCCCGCAGGAGCGGACCCGACGTTCAAGGCGTACGCCCTCGGCGACGTCGTCAATCCGCGGTATTTCTTCGTCTGTCGAAGCCCGGCCGAGTGCGCCGCCTATGCCACCGACGCGCCGGTCACCTTCGGCACCCGGGCGGAGAAGACGAAGGTCCGGGTCAACGGTGTGGTCTCCGCGCAGGTGGCCCGGCTGGCGTACTACTCCGCCCCGGGGGGGAGCGCCCCGGGACATTCCCCTGCTGGCGGCCTACCCCGGTACGCGGACGTTCTCGTTCCGGTCGGCGAGCATGGCGCAGGGCCGACTCGTCGCGTACGCCGTGGACGGCCAGCCCATCGCCAGCTACGACGACGAACTCGCCGCCGCCCTGGAAACGGCCACCCGGTAGGCGGTCGTCCCAGGACGGCGGCGGTGCTCAGCGGGTGGCGGCGGCCAGCGCGGCGCGCAGCTTCTCGGCGTCAGCCGGTGCGGGGCGCTGCCAGTCGGTCGGCGTGGCGGAGTAGGGCAAGCCGTACGCCGGGGTGTCCGGCTGGTAACGCCACCCCTCGGCGAGCGGGCCGACATCGACCGCGTCATAACCGATCCGGTCCAGGAAGGCGGTCACCTCGGCCTTCGCGGCGGCGTCGTCACCGGCGATCGCGAGCGCGCTGCGGTCGGCCGCCCCGGACGGCCGGGGGAGCTCGGCGAGGGCCTTGAAGTAGATGTTGTTGAAGACCTTGACGACCCGCGAGTCCGGTAGGTGCCGCTGGAGGAGTTCGCTGCTGGTGATCTTGCCGGCGTCCAACTCCGGGAAGGCGCCGTCACGCTCCGGGTAGTAGTTGTTGGTGTCGATGACGACCTTGCCGGCCAGCGGCTGCGCGGGCACCGCCCGGTACGCCTTGAGTGGCACGCTGACCACCACCAGGTCGCCGACCTGCGCCGCGTCCTGCGCCGTGGCGGCGCTGGCCCGCTCGCCCAGCTCGTCGACCAGGTCGGTGAGCGTCTCCGGCCCGCGCGAGTTGCTCAGTACCACGTCGTAGCCGGCGGCCACCGCCAGCCGGGCCACCGTGCCGCCGATGTGGCCGCTGCCGATCAGTCCCACAGTTGTCATGCTTCTTCCCAACTTCGTCCACCCACGACGCATTCCCGACCGGCACGGTGGGTTATTCCGGTTGACCGACGCCGAGCGGCTGCGCGGCCGGCCGGCGTGTGCCGGCGCGGACGCCTGGCTGCGCCGCGAGCCGGTTCTGCACAACGTACTGCGCACGCCCGTCGCTGACCGGCCCCGCGGAAATGTGCCACCCGACGGTGGTCGGTCCGTGCGACGCCGCCGACCCCCCGCACCTGGTGATCAAGAGGTTTGCGTCAGGTGGAGGCTCCCCGCTGACGCAAACCTCTTGATCACCGCGGGCGGGTCAGGGGGGTGGGAGGTGGGTGGGGTCAGGCGGGGGTGGGGAGGGTTTTTTCGATCGCCGCGCGGAGGTCTTCGGAGTCGGGTTCGACCGTGGGGGCGAAGCGGGCGGCGACCGTGCCGTCCGGGGTCACCAGGAACTTCTCGAAGTTCCAGCGGACGTCCCCGGTGTGTCCGTCGGCGTCCGGAGTGTCCACCAGCGCGGCGTAGAGCGGGTGCCGGTCGGGCCCGTTCACGTCGACCTTCTCGGTCAGCGGAAAAGTCACCCCGTAGTTGACCTGGCAGAAGTCGCTGATCTCGGCGGCGGTGCCCGGCTCCTGCCCGGCGAACTGGTTGCACGGCACGCCCAGCACCACCAGGCCACGCTCGGCGTAGGTGTCGGCGAGGGTCTGGAGGCCGGCGTACTGCGGGGTGAGGCCGCACCGGGAGGCGACGTTGACCACCAGCAGCGCCCGGCCCCGGTACTGGGCGAGGTCGGCGGGCCCGCCGCTGAGGGCGTCGATCGGGATGTCGAAGACGGTCATGGGCCCGAGGCTACGCGCCGGCCCGCGACCCCCGACCGCTGACCGGCGGCTCGGTGCGGGCGCAGTCCACGCACCAGAAGAAATCGAAACATGGACATCTTGACGAACTGATGACGGCGTGAGTACCGTCTCACCATCTCTTTTGGAAAGTTTCCTAACAGTTCGGGAGACGCCTTATGAAAAGATCGCTCCGCCGGGCCCTCTGGGCCGGTGCCGTGGTCGCCGTGACCGTCGCGGCGGTGCCGATGACGACCGCGTTCGGTGCCGGCTCGGTCACCACCACGTTCGCCAAGGCGCAGGACTGGGGGACCGGTCACGAGACGAAGGTGACCGTGACCAACGGCTCCAGCGCCACGGTCGCCACCTGGCGCATCGAGTTCGACCTGCCGTCAGGCACCACCATCAGCAGCGCGTGGGACGCCGACGTCACGAGCAGCGGCAACCACTACGTCGCCGTCAAGAAGAGCTGGGCCGGCAGCCTCGCGCCCGGCGCCTCGTTCAGCTGGGGCTACAACGGCACCGGCGCCTACAAGGCGCCGCTGAACTGCACCGTCAACGGCGCACCGTGCGGCGGTGGCACCCCGACCACCCCGCCGACCACCACCGCGCCGCCCACCACGGCCCCACCCACCACGGCGCCGCCCACCACCGCTCCGCCCACCACGGCGCCCCCGACCACCACCCCGCCGAACACGGGCGGCAAGAAGGTCGTCGGCTACTTCGCCGAGTGGGGCGTCTACGGCCGCAACTACCACGTCAAGAACATCCAGACCAGCGGCTCGGCCGCCAAGCTGACCCACATCCTGTACGCCTTCGGCAACACCACGGGCGGTCGCTGCACCATCGGTGACAGCTACGCCGACTACGACAAGGCGTACACGGCGGCGGAGAGCGTGGACGGCGTCGCCGACACCTGGGACCAGCCGCTGCGCGGCAGCTTCAACCAGCTGCGCAAGCTCAAGCAGCTGAACCCGCACCTCAAGGTGATCTGGTCGTTCGGCGGCTGGACCTGGTCCGGCGGCTTCACCCAGGCCGCCCAGAACCCGGCCGCGTTCGCCGAGAGCTGCTACAACCTGGTCGAGGACCCGCGCTGGGCGGACGTCTTCGACGGCATCGACGTCGACTGGGAGTACCCGAACGCCTGCGGCCTGACCTGTGACACCAGCGGCCCCAACGCGTTCAAGAACGTGATCGGCGCCCTGCGGTCGAAGTTCGGGTCCAGCGCCCTGGTCACCGCCGCGATCACCGCGGACGGCAGCAACGGCGGCAAGATCGACGCCACCGACTACGCCGGTGCCATCGGCAACCTCAACTGGCTCATGCCGATGACGTACGACTACTTCGGCGCCTTCAACGCCCAGGGCCCGACGGCGCCGCACTCGCCGCTCACCTCGTACACCGGCATTCCGCAGCAGGGCTTCAACTCCGACGCGGCGATCCAGAAGCTCAAGAGCAAGGGCATCCCGGCCAACAAGCTGCTGCTCGGCATCGGCTTCTACGGTCGGGGCTGGACGGGCGTCACGCAGGCCGCGCCGGGCGGCAGCGCCACCGGCGCGGCGCCGGGCACCTACGAGGCGGGCATCGAGGACTACAAGGTCCTCAAGAACACCTGCCCGGCCACCGGCACGATCGCCGGCACCGCGTACGCCAAGTGCGGCAGCAACTGGTGGAGCTACGACACCCCGTCGACCATCAACGGCAAGATGACGTACGCGAACAACCAGGGCCTCGGTGGCGCGTTCTTCTGGGAGCTCTCCGGCGACACCAGCAACGGCGAGCTCATCGGCGCCATCAAGGGCGGCCTCGGCTGAGCCGACGGTCGACGCACCACCCACACGGCGGGGAGGGGCCCGCACCGCCTCTCCCCGCCCGTGCCGTACCGGCCCGGTCGACGCCCAGCGTCGGCCGGGCCGCCGGCGTGGGGCGGGTCGGCCGGGCCGTCGGCCTTAGGCGGGTCGGCCGGGCCGCCGGCCTTGGGCAGGTCGGGCCCGATGTGGCAGACTCGCGGCTCGGCACGTCTCGATTCCCCGTCGACGGAGGTGGTCATGCGCCCGATCCACCGCAGGCTGGCGGCGGCCGCCACCGGGCTGGTGCTGCTCCCGGCCGCCCTGGTCGGCTGCGGGATCGGCGGCGGTGACGAGGGCGAGTCGACCGCCAAGCCCGAGCGTGCCCCCGCCGAGGAGGCCGGCACCCGGTCCCGCGAGCGCGTGCAGGCGTACCTCGACGCGATGACCGCCAAGGACGTCGCCGCCGGCCGCAGCCAGCTCTGCGAGCTGCTGCACGAAGGGTTCGACCTGGCCGCCACCGGCCCGAACGGCGACTTCGCCGACCACTTCGAGGTGCCCGAGGCGGCCATCACCGACGTCCGGTCCGGCCCGCGCGGCCAGGAGGTCAGCGTCTCGGTCTCGGTCACCGCCGGAAAGAGCAAGGTCACCCGCCCGCTGGTGTTCACCGTCACCCGCGACGGCGGCGACTGGTGCATCGCCGGGGAGGCGCCGGGCGGTAACCCCGCCGCCAGCCCGTCGCCGAACGGGGTCGGCGCCTCACCGGTGTCCTGACTGACCGACATCGGTGGGATTGATCTCCCATCTGCCGGAACCGTCCCCCTCGCCGCTCGGGTACGCCCACGGTCGCCGTACGCTTTCTCTCATGCGCCATGAGTGGCATCAGCTGAGCCATCCCGCGGTAGGCAGCCCGGGCCTGCAGACCAGCCGTCCGACAGTCGACTCCGCCGAGGACGCCGCCCTCGGTCTGGACCGCTGGCGGGAGCTGCCCCGCGAGCAGACCCCACCGTGGTCCGATCCGGCCGCCGTCGCCGAGGTCTGCAAGGTGCTCGACACCGTGCCGTCGGTCGTCGCGCCCTACGAGGTGGACCAGCTCCGGCAGAAGCTGGCCCTGGTCTGCGAGGGCAAGGCGTTCCTGCTCCAGGGCGGTGACTGCGCCGAGACCTTCGTCGACAACACAGAGAGCCACCTGCTGGCCAACGCCCGCACCCTGCTCCAGATGGCGATCGTGCTCACCTACGGCGCGTCGCTGCCGGTGGTCAAGGTCGCCCGGGTCGCCGGCCAGTACACCAAGCCCCGCTCGCTGCCCACCGACGCGCGTGGCCTGCCCGCCTACCGCGGCGACATGATCAACTCGCTGGAGGCCGACCCGGCCGCCCGCGTCGCCGACCCGCAGCGCATGATCCGGGCGTACGCCAACTCGGCCGCCGCGATGAACATGCTGCGGGCGTACCTCGCCGGTGGGCTCGCCGACCTGCACGCGGTGCACGACTGGAACAAGGGCTTCGTGAAGACCTCCCCGGCGGGGGAGCGCTACGAGGCGATCGCCCGGGAGATCGACCGGGCGCTGGCCTTCATCCGGGCCTGCGGGATGACCGACGACGAGGCGCTGCGGACCGTCACCCTCTACTGCTCCCACGAGGCCCTCGCCCTGGAGTACGACCGGGCGCTCACCCGGGTCTCCGACCGCCGGGCGTACGGGCTGTCCGGGCACTTCCTCTGGGTCGGCGAGCGCACCCGGCAGATCACCGGCGCGCACATCGACTTCATCTCCCGGATCGCCAACCCGATCGGCGTCAAGCTCGGCCCGACCACGTCCCCGGACGAGGCGATCGAGCTGTGCGAGAAGCTCAACCCGGACAACATCCCCGGCCGGCTCACCCTGATCAGCCGGATGGGCAACCACCGGGTCCGCGACGCCCTGCCGCCGATCGTGGCCAAGGTCACGGCCTCCGGCGCCAAGGTGGTCTGGCAGTGCGACCCGATGCACGGCAACACCCACGAGTCGTCCAACGGCTACAAGACCCGGCACTTCGACCGGATCGTCGACGAGGTGCTCGGCTACTTCGAGGTGCACCGTGGCCTGGACACCCACCCCGGCGGCCTGCACGTCGAGTTGACCGGTGAGGACGTCACCGAGTGTCTCGGCGGCGCCCAGGGCATCGAGGACCTCGACCTGCCCGACCGGTACGAGACCGCCTGCGATCCTCGGCTGAACACCCAGCAGTCGCTGGAGCTGGCCTTCCTCGTGGCGGAGATGCTGCGTGGCTGACGCGGGCCCCGCAGTCGACGGACGAAGGGATGATCATGGCTGACGCGTTCGTGGACCTGCGTTCCGACACGGTGACCCGGCCGACCGCCGGGATGCGGGAGGCGATGGCCGCCGCCGAGGTCGGTGACGACGTCTACGGCGAGGATCCCACCGTGAACGCGCTGGAGGCGGAGGTCGCCGCGCTGTTCGGGCACGAGGCGGCGCTCTTCGCCCCGAGTGGGTCGATGGCCAACCAGATCGCCCTGCAACTGCTGGTGTCGCCCGGCGACGAGCTGCTCTGCGACGCCGACGCGCACCTCGTCACGTACGAGATCGGCGCCGCGGCCGCGTACGGCGGGATCTCCTCGCGGACCTGGCCCGCTGTCGGCGCGGACATCGACCCGGAGCTGGTCGCCCGGATGATCCGTCTGGACGGCTACTTCGCCGTGCCCACCCGCGCGATCGCCGTCGAGCAGACCCACAACCGGGGCGGTGGCGGGGTTATCCCGCTGGCCACCCTGCGGGAGCTGCGCGGTGTCGCCGACGACGCGGGGGTGGCGCTGCACTGCGACGGCGCCCGGATCTGGCACGCGCACGTCGCCGACGGGGTGCCCCTGACCGAGTACGGCCGGCTCTTCGACACGCTGTCCGTCTGCCTCTCCAAGGGGCTCGGCGCGCCGGTCGGCTCGCTGGTGGTGGGCAGCGCGGAGAAGATCGAACGGGCCCGGCTGATCCGCAAGCGGATGGGCGGCGGCATGCGCCAGGCCGGCATCCTCGCCGCCGCCGGCCGGTACGCCCTCGCGCACCACGTCGACCGGCTGGCCGAGGACCACGCGAGGGCGGCCCGGCTCGCCGAGGCGGTCGCGCCGTTCGGGGTGCTCGCCACAGCGGTCCGCACCAACCTCGTCCCGCTGGACCTGACCAAGCACGCGCTGGACGCCCGCGCTCTGGCCGCCGCCGCACGCGCGGAGGGCGTACTGGTCTCGGTGCTCGGCCCCCGTACCGCCCGCCTGGTCACCCACCTGGGCGTCGACGACACCGCGATCGACCGAGCGGCCACCGCCCTGACCAAGATCCTGGCCGCCTGACCCACCCCTTGTTGATCAAGAGCTTTGCGTCATCCGGAGACCGGATTCTGACGCAAAGCTCTTGATCACCCCGGAGGGCCCGGGGCCGGGTGGGGTGCGGGTGGGGGGTTAGGGGTTCAGGCGGTTGAGGGTTGCTATGTCGGCGGTGTGGCCGAGCTGCTTCTCGCTGGGGGTTTCCACCACCACGGGGACACCGGCGGTGGCCGGATGGGCCATCAGCTCCGCAAAGGCCGGCTCGCCGATGGTGCCCTTGCCGATGTTCTCGTGCCGGTCCCGGGTCGAGCCGCACAGATCCTTCGAGTCGTTGGCGTGCACCAGCCGCAACCGGTCGGGCCCCACGGTGGCCACCAGCGTGTCCAGGGTCGCGGTCATCCCGCCCTCGGCGGCCAGGTCGTGACCGGCGGCCCAGGCGTGGCAGGTGTCGAAGCAGACCCCGAGCATGGGATGCCGGTCCACCGTGTCGAGGTAGGGCCCGAGCTGCTCCACGCGGGAGGCGAGCGAGCGGCCGCCACCGGCGCTCGGCTCGACCAGCAGCATCGGCCCACCGGCCTCGGCGGCCCAGTCGAGCAGGGGCAACAGCTCCCGACGGACCTGCCGCATCGCCGCCTCGGCGTACCCCTCGTCGACCGCGCTGCCGGCGTGGAACACCACCGCCCGCGCGCCGATCGCCACACCCCGGCGCAGCGCGTGCGCCAGCGTCTGCGCCGACTTCTCGACCGTGGCCGGCGTGGGTGAGCCCAGGTTGACCAGCAGCGAGGCGTGGATGAACGCGGGGATGCCCCGCTCGGCGCAGCCCTCGCGGAACAGCGCGTCCTGCGCCGGGTCACCCGGAGGTAGCGCCCAGCCTCGCGAGTTGGAGACGTACACCTGCACGGCCTCGGCGCCGGTCGCGTCGACGTACGGCAGGGCGGCCTTCGCCAACCCCCCGGAGGTCGGAGTGTGCGCGCCCACCGGCCGCGAACGAAGCGTCGGCATCAGAAACACGTGATGGTGACCGGGGTGCCCGGGGGCACCTGTGAATTCTCGCCCGGGGCCTGGATCCGGACCGTGGCGTTCGGGTTGAACGCGACGGTCACCGGGTAGCCCTGGCTCTCCAGCAACTGCTTGGCCTGCGGGCAGGGCAGGTCGATCACCCGGGGCACGACGACCAGCGGCGGACCCTTGCTGATCTCCAGCTTGACCTGGGTGCCCTTCTCCACGCCCGCGCCGTCGGCCGGACTCTGGCTGAGAATCTCGTCCTTGGGTTTGTCGGAGTCCTTGAAGGTCTCCACCGGCACCAGGCCAAGCCCGCTCAGGGTGGCCCGCGCATCGGTGAGGCTCTTGCCGACCAGGTTCGGCACCGACACCGGCGCCCGGCCTCGGCTCAGGATGAGGGTGATCTTCGTGCCCGGCTTGACCTCGGCCCCCACCTTCGGGGAGCTGTCCAGGACGACGCCGGCCGGCAGGGTGTCGTCGTAACGGGGGGTGCCCTTGGCCACCACCAGTTTGACGTTGACCAGATCGGCCTCGGCCAGCTCGTACTCCTTGCCGATCACGTCCGGTACCGGGAAGCGCTCCGGACCCAGCGAGAGGGTCAGGGTGATCGTGCCACCCTTGACGATCTTGCTGGCCGAGGCCGGGTCCTGCCCGAGCACGCTGTCCTTCGGAGCCTTCTCGTCGTAGCGCGGCTCCCCGTACGCCAGGGTCAGGCCGGCGCGTTCGGCCTGGGCCTGCGCGTCGGTCTTGCTCAGGCTGACCAGCTGCGGGGCGGACGTGTAGCGGCCGACACCGAACCACCAGCCGCCCAGCGCGGCCACCAGGCCCAGCGTCACCACCACGGCGGCGACGGCCAGCCGGCCCTGCGGATTGCCCAGCACCGTGGTGCGCAGCGCCGCGAGCCGGGCTCCCAGACCCTCCGACGGCTCCGGTGCGGCCCGCCGCCGGCCCGGCCCCTGACTGGCGCCCTCCGGCAGCCGGGCCCAGGTCGGCCGTTCGGCCGGGCGGACCGTGGCGACCATCATGGTCGGCTGGGAGACCGGCGGCTCGTCCGTCACCCGACGCAGCACGGCGGTGCTGGTGCTGTTGACGTCACCCAGGCGGTCCCGGGCGACCTGAACCTCGGCCAGCAGCGCGCCGGCGTCGGCGGGCCGGGCGGCGGGATCACGCCGGGTGGCCCGCTGGACCAGAGCGTCGAGGGCCGACGGCAGGCCGGGCACCAGCGTCGAGGGCGCGGGCACATCCCGGTCGACGTGCTGCCAGGCCACGTCCACCGGACGGTCCCCGTCGTACGGCACCCGGCCGGTGAGCATCTCGAACAGCACGATGCCGGCGGAGTAGACGTCGGTGCGCGGGTCGGCCCGACCCTCGGTGACCAACTCCGGGGCGACGTACGCCACGGTGGCCATCAGTTGGTTGCCCTGCTCCTCGTCGGCGCTGGCCTCGACCGCGCGGGCCAACCCGAAGTCGGCCACCTTGACGACGCTGTCCACCAGGTTGGCGACGCCGCCGGTGGGTGCCTCGGCGACCAGCACGTTCTCCGGTTTGACATCGCGGTGCACGAGGCCGGCCCGGTGCGCGGCGGCGATCGCGGCGAGCATCTGCTCGGCGATGGCCAGCACCTCGTCCGGGTTGAGCCGGCGTCGCTCAGCCAGCACGTCGCGCAGCGTACGGCCGCGGACGTACTCCATCACCAGATACGGCAGACCGGCGTGGGTGCCCTGGTCGTAGACCGCGACGACGTTCGGGTGGGTCAGCCGGGCGATGGTCTTCGCCTCGTCGGTGAACCGGGCCACGAAGTTGGCGATCCGGGCCCGAGCCTCGGGCGCCTGGGTCGGGTGGATGATCTTGACTGCGACGGTGCGCTCGAGGCGTTCGTCGGTGGCGGTGTACACGGTCGCCATGCCGCCACGGGCCACGCGACCGCGAATGCGGTAGCGCCCGTCGATCAGCGAGCCCAGCAACGTGTCGGCGACCTGTGTGTCCATCGGCAGGGAGTCTATGTGTCCAGGGGGTGGGAGTTGAACAGGATGCTACAGCCCGGAGTCGTCCCTGGTCCGTCCCGTCGTGATCGCCACCTCGGTGGTGGCCCTGATCCGCTGCTCACCGACGGTGCCCGTCGGCGGGCGCGGACTGGCCGTGCGGGGTGCCGGTGGCCCTCGCCGGCCGCGGCGTGGCAGGGTGATCGGGTGACCGAATCCGTACCCGACCAGGCCGTACCCGGCCCCGAGCTCGCCGGCCCCACCGACCCGGCGGGCTGGCTCGCCCTGCCCGACGTCGCCGAGCGGCTCGACGTGTCGATCAGCAAGGTGCACCAGATGATCCGCGACCGGGAGCTGTTGGCGGTCCGCCGCGACGGCATCCGCCGGATACCCGCGGAGCTGGTGGCCAACGAGACAGTTCTCAAGCACCTGCCCGGCGTGCTCAACCTGCTCGCCGACAACGGCTACGACGACGAGGCGGCGCTGCGCTGGCTCTACGAGCCGGACGACACGCTTCCCGGCAACACCCCGGCCGCGGCCCTCTCCGGCGACCAGGCCCGCGAGGTCAAGCGCCGAGCCCAGGCCCTGGGCTTCTAGACGACTCCCGGGCCTCCAGATCCACCGTCGATCATGAAGTTGTTTTGGCGCAAGGCCCCCGGCGGGTGGGCGCGGAGTTTTTTGGTTTCGCGGGGGGGGTCGGGG
>NZ_JBEXHY010000041.1:0-48315 GCF_040608295.1 Micromonospora sp. NPDC005197
GCTCCCTCAGGGGCAGCGGCCCGGCCGGTCCCGTCAGCGGCCGGCGGGCTCCCGCCACATCGGCCAGAACGGCGTGCCGTCGGGCACCCGGAAGGGCTCGCCGGCCCGGTAACCGTGCCGCGCGTACAGGTCCCGGCTGCGCGGGCTGCTCGCCTCCAGGTAGGCAGGCATCCCGTTGGCGTCCAACCAGGCGTGGTGGTGCCTCATCAACGCGGTGCCCAACCCGTGCCCCTGCCGTCCCGGCTGCACGGCCAGGAAGGCCATGTGGTGGTGGTCCGGATGCGGGTGGTTCGCCGCGAACAACTCGTCGAGATGCTGGAACCGGTCGGTCCACTCGCCGCACGCGGCGGCGAGCCGGGCGTCGTAGTCAGGCGGCGGCGGGGCCGGCTCACCGACCGACGGAAACCAGACCGCGACTCCGGCCCGGTCCGCGGTGGCGTGCACGAACCCGTGCCGCATCGCGTGGTCGACCAGGATCTCGAAGTCCCCGGCCAGCACGGCCTCGCGCTTGCTCGCGTCGGGCACCAGCCAGGAGGTCACCTCCAGGGCCGTGAACGCCTCGGCGATCCGGTTGGCGACCAGCGCCGTGTCCTGCGGCCCGAGCCGTTCGACGGCCACGCTCATCGGGACACCTCCGCACCAGCCGGCGTCGGCGTCGGCTGCTCCCCCGACCGCACGGCCGCCGCGGCGCTCGCCGCGCCGAGACCGATCCGGGCGTACGTGTCCGGACGGTTGGTGCGCAGCAGCAGCGCCCACGCGATGCCGAGCGCGGCCGCCACCGGGTAGACGGCGGGCAGCTCCCAGCGCAGGTTGGAGTCGGGTGCGACGCCGAGCAGGTTGGCGAAGTTCGACACGGCCAACCAGATGATCACGACGAGTGCGACGGTGGCCAGGCCGGGTGCGATGGCCCGGCGCCAGAGGGTCTCGCCGCCGTGGCGGACGAAGTAGGCGATCACCGCCACCGAGGTGGTGGCGATGAGCAGCAGGACGCCGAACCCGCCGGTGGTGCCGCCCCAGAAGAACAGCTGGACCACCGGGTCCCAGCCGTTGACGGTGTAGAGCAGGATGACCAGCAGGCCGAGGACGCTCTGTGCCAGCGACGCGGCCCGGGGCGAGCCGGTCCGCGGCGAGGTCTGCCCGAACACCGCCGGCAGCACCCGCTCCCGGCCCAGCGCGAAGGTGTAGCGGGCCGTGGTGTTGTGGAACGAGATCATCGCGGCGAGCACCGAGGTCAGGAAGAGCGCCTGCCCGATGGTGACCGCGGTGTCGCCGAGCTGGGCGGCGGCCAGGTTGAAGATCAGCCCGACGCTCTGCTCCCCGGCCTCAGCGACGATCTTGTCCGGCCCGACGGCGACGGTCATGGTCCAGGACGAGAGCGCGTACAGCCCGGCGATGATCGCCACCGAGAGGTACGTCGCCAGCGGCACCGTCCGCTTCGGGTCCTTGCTCTCCTCGCTGAACACCACCGCGGACTCGAAGCCGACGAACCCGAGGATGGCCAGCACCAGCACCGCGCCCACCCCCGGCACGAAGAGGTTGTCCGGCGACAGGGCGGCGAAGCTCACCTGACCGTCGGCCGGGTTGCCGAGCTGGCCCAGGTCGAAGACGAGGATGACCACGATCTCGGCGACCAGCAGCGCGGCGAGCACCAGGCCGTTGATGTCGACCCGCAGCAGGCCGAGCAGGCCGACCAGCGCCCACGCCACCAGGGCGACGATCGACCAGTGCGGGTGTCCGCCGAAGATCCGGTCGAGCACCGGCTCGGCCGCGACGCCGATGGTGCCGTAGAGCCCGACCTGGAGCGCGTTGTACGCGATCAGCGCCACCCAGGCGGCGCCGACGCCGGCCGGCCGGCCGAGGCCACGCGAGATGTAGGCGTAGAAGGCGCCGGCGTTCTCGACCTGGCGGGACATCGCCACGTAGCCGACCGAGAACAGGGCGAGCACTGCGGCGACCACCAGGAAGGCCAGCGGGATGCCGGTCACGCCGATGACGCCGTAGCCGGTGGTGACGACGCCGGCCACCACGGTCAGCGGCGCGGCTGCGGACAGGACGAAGAAGATGACCGAGGGGACGCCGAGGCGTCCCCTCGCGAGGGCTTCGGAGACATTGCTGGGTCGGTCGACTGTCGATGTCGATGGCATACGACTACTCCGGATGTCGAGGGGGAGGGGTTGGGGTTACCGGGGGAATCAGGGGATGCCGCGCAGCACGGCTGCGCCGACGGCGGCCTCGGTGTGCCCGACGAGCTCCTTCAGGGGCGCCGGTAGCGCGGGGATGAGGACGTTCAGCCGGTGGTGGGCGCGGGGGCCGGCGCTCCACAGCACCTCGCGGGTCAGCCCGGCGGCCACGACCAGGCCGAGCAGCAGCGCGTCCGGCACGCTCGGCGGGTCGGGGCGTTCCAGCAGCGCCCGCAGCCGGGTGGCCGGCCAGGCCACGGCGTTGAGGTCGATCGGCAGATAGCTGACCGAGGTACGGAGCAGCCGCCGGCTCTCGTGGCGGCGCAGTACGCCGGCCCGGGCGAGCCGCTCGCCCACCGAGGTCGTCGCGCTCTGCGCCAGAAAGCTGAGCCAGACGTTCACGGCCCGGTGCTGCGACTCACCGATCAACTGGTCGAGCACGGTGTGCGCCAGCGCGTCGGCGGGTGGGCGCCGGTCGATGACGGTGACCTGTCCACCCGAGACGGTGATGTGCCCGTAGAGGGTCAGCTCACCGAGGAGCCCGGCGGCCAGGCCGAGGCCGGTCGCCGCCGGGTGGAGCTTGGCCTTGCCGCGGGTGTCGTTGTGGGCGATGAGAAAGAACTCGTCGGCGATGAGCAAACGGTCCTCCCGCTCGGCTGTGTCCACAGTGTTCGCGCCCGGAAAAGGATGCACCGACGGCTACTGCAACGCAACTCCCAGATTTGAAAGTTGCACTCCGTGCAGGCGCGACCTGCGGATCTTGTCGTGACAGACTCGGACGGTGACCGCCGCCTCCACCATCCGGCCCGCCGCCAGCCCCACCGTGCGCCGTCGGCGCATCGCACGCGAGCTCCGCCAGCTCCGGGAACGGGCGGGCATGACCCTCGACGTGGCCGCCCGCCAGCTCGACATGTCCAAGAGCAACCTGTCCCGGATCGAGACCGCGCAGATCGGCATCAAGCCCCGCGACGTGCGGGCGGCGCTCGCCCTGTACCAGGTCACCGGCGCGGACGCCGAGGCGCTGATCGAGATCGCCCGGGGCGCGCAGCAGCGCGGCTGGTGGCAGAACTACAGCGACGTGTTGCCGGAGTGGTTCGAGTTCTACGTCGGACTGGAGGCGGAGGCGGCGGCGCTGCGCACGTACGAGGCCGAGTCGGTGCCCGGACTGCTGCAGACCGAGGCGTACGCCCGGGCGATCTTCCGCCGCACGGCCGGCGAGGACGGCGTGGAGCGCAAGGTCGCGGCCCGGCTGCGCCGCCAGGAGGTGCTGCGCCGCGAGGACCCCGTCGGGTTGTCGGTGGTGCTCAACGAGGCCGTGCTGTTGCGCCCGGTCGGCGGCCCCGCCGTGATGGCCGAGCAACTGGCCCACATGAGCAACATCGCCCAGTTACCCAACGTGACAATTCAGGTACTGCCGTTCGCGGCCGGCGAGCATCCGGCGATGACCACCCCGTACGTGATCCTCAACTTCGCCGACGCCGCCGACGCGTCAGTGGTTTACCTGGATAACCTTACGATGGGCCTGGCTCTGGAGGATGCCGATCATGTGCTCGGGTATAGCCTTCTGCACGAGGAGCTGTGCCGGATGGCACTCGATCCGGGGGCGTCGCTGACCCACCTCAAGGAGGCTTCTCGTAACTTTGCGTGACCGCGTCTGCGGCACGCCGACGCAGACGAGAGGTACCACGGATGACGGCGCTCGACCTGACCCGGGCGGACTGGCGCACCAGCACGCGCAGCAGTGGCAACGGCAACTGCGTGGAGGTCGCGACAGTCGACGGTCGGGTCGCCGTCCGGGACAGCAAGGATCGCTCCGGCCCGGTGCTCGCGTTCGGCTCGGCCGCCTGGCGTTCGTTCCTGCACGGTCTTCCCGAGGTCCGTCGCGGCTGAGTCCCCCGCACCGGTGCGAGACTGGGCCGTGCTCTCCGACGTAACCCTGGACCTGCCGGTCCGTCCGGCGTTGCCGGCGCTGCTGACCGCGCTCGACGCGGCCGGCGCCGCGGTCCTGGTGGCCCCGCCGGGCACCGGCAAGACCACTCTCGCGCCGTTGGCGGTGGCCGACCGGGTCGACGGCCGGGTGGTGATCGCCCAACCCCGGCGGGTGGCGGCACGCGCCGCGGCCCGGCGGATGGCCGAGCTGCTCGGCGAGCGCGTCGGCGACCGGGTCGGCTACGCCGTACGCGGTGAGCGCCGGGTCGGCCCGGCCACCCGGATCGAGGTGGTCACCACCGGCCTGCTGGTCCGCCGGCTGCACCACGACCCGGAGCTGCCCGGCACCGGTGCGGTGCTGCTCGACGAGTGCCACGAGCGGCAGCTCGACGCCGACCTCGCACTCGCGTTCACGGTGGAGGCCCGGGCCACCCTCCGACCGGACCTGTGGCTGCTCGCGATGTCCGCCACGCCGGACACCGACCGGTTCGCCGCGCTGCTCGGCGGGACCGCCGCCGCCCCGGTGGTCCGGGCCGAGTCGGCGCTGCACCCGGTACGGCGGATCTGGGCGCCGCCGCCGCGGCCGGTCGCGCCGCCGGGGGCCGGGCCGGTGGACCGCGCCCTGCTCGACCACGTGGCCGCCACCGTCCGTCGGGCGCTACGCGAGCACGACGGCGACGTGCTGGTCTTCCTGCCCGGGGCCGGTGAGATCGCCGCGGTCGCCGGACGGCTCGGCGACCTGCGGGACACCGTCGACCTGCTGCCGTTGCACGGCCGCCAGCGCGCCGCCGAGCAGGACGCGGCCCTGCGGCCCGGCGTCCCCGACGGCCGGCGTCGCGTGGTGCTGTCCACCGCGCTGGCCGAGACGAGCCTCACCGTGCCGGGCGTGCGGGTGGTGGTGGACGCCGGACTCTCCCGGGTGCCCCGCATCGATCTGGCCCGTGGACTGGGCGCGCTGATCACCGTGCCGGTCTCCCGGGCCGCCGCCACCCAGCGGGCCGGCCGGGCCGGCCGGGAGGCCCCGGGGTACGTCTACCGCTGCTGGTCCGAGGCGACCCACGAGCGGCTGCCCGCCCGGCCGGAGCCGGAGATCGCCACCGCCGACCTGACCGGGTTCGCGTTGGAGCTGGCCGCCTGGGGGCGCCCCGACGGCGTCGGGCTGGCGCTGCCCGATCCGCCGCCGGCCGCGGCGATGGCGGTGGCCCGGGACACCCTCGAGACGCTGGGCGCGGTCGACGGGACGGGCCGGATCACCGGGCGGGGCCGGGTGATCGCCTCCGCCGGGGCGCACCCGCGGCTGGCCCGTGCGCTGCTCGACGGCGCCGGTCGGGTCGGCGCGGACCGCGCCGCCGAGGTGGTGGCCCTGCTCGCCGAGGAGAGCGCGGCCGGCCCGGGCGACGACCTGGTGGCCGGCTGGCGTCGGCTGCGCGCCGGGACCGACGCGGGCGCCACGGCCCGCTGGCGCACCGAGGTACGCCGGTTACGCGCCGCGCTGCCCGCCGGTGGGCGGGCAGCCTCGGGCGGACTCACCGACGATCTCGCCGCCGGGCTGCTGGTCGGTCTCGCGTACCCCGAGCGGCTGGCCCGGGTGCGGCGGCCGGGCGGGTCCGCGTACCTCATGACGGGTGGGACCGCCGCGGAGCTGGCGGTCGGATCGGGGCTGGCCGGGTCCGACTGGCTCGCGGTGGCCGTCGCCGACCGCCGCCCCGGCGCGCCGTCGGCGCGGATCCGTCGGGCCACCCCCCTGGACGAGGCGACCGCCCGAGAGGCGGCCGGCCCGCTGCTGTCCACGCGCCGCGAGGTGGGCTGGTCCGACGGGGACGTGGTGGCCCGGGAGGTGACCCGGCTGGGCGCGATCGAGCTGGTGGCGCGGCGGCTGGACCGCCCGGACCGGGCGGAGGTGGCGGCGGCGCTGCTGTCCGGCCTGCGCCAGGAGGGGCTGGGGCTGCTGCCGTGGACGCCGGCGGCACGGGGGCTGCGCGAGCGGATGGCGTTCTGCCGGCACCACCTCGGCGACGAGTGGCCCGACGTCAGCGACGAGGCGCTGCTCGCGACCGCCCCGACGTGGCTGGGGCCGGAACTGGCCGCTGCCCGGCGACGCTCCGACCTGAGCCGGGTGGACGTGACCTCGGCGCTGCGCCGGCTGTTGCCGTGGGCCCAGGCCGCGCGCCTCGACGAGCTGGCGCCGGAACGCATCGAGGTGCCCAGCGGCTCGCGGATACGGGTCGACTACGCCGATCCGGCGGCGCCGGTGCTGGCGGTCAAGCTTCAGGAGACGTTCGGCTGGCCGGCGGCCCCGCGCGTCGGAGGCGGCCGGGTGCCGGTGCTGCTGCACCTGCTCTCCCCCGCCGGCCGCCCGGTGGCGGTCACCGCGGATCTCGCGTCGTTCTGGCGTACCGGCTATCCGCAGGTCCGCTCGGAGCTGCGCGGCCGCTATCCCCGACATCCGTGGCCGGAGGACCCGGGCACGGCGACGCCAACCCGGCGTGCCGCGCCGCGTCGGCGCTGAGGAGGGGCTACTCCTCGACGACGTCGGCCACCACCACTGTGACGTTGTCCGGCCCGCCCGCGTGCAGCGCCAGGTCGATCAGCTTGCCGGCGCAGGCGGACCGGTCCGGGTAGCCGGTGAGCACCTCGACCAGGGTGTCCGGGCGGACGACGTTGGAGAGGCCGTCGCTGCACAGCAGCCACCGGTCGCCGGCCCGGGGCACCATCGTCGCGTACGACGGGGAGACGTCCTCACCCTGCAACGCCTGGGTGACGACCGCCCGGCGCGGGTGGCTGCTCGCCTGGTCCGCGGTGATCACGCCCTGGTCGACGAGCATCTGGACGAAGGTGTCGTCGCGGGTGACCTGCTTGAGCACACCCTCGCGGAACAGGTAGGCCCGCGAGTCACCCACGTGGGCGAGGGCCAGGCAGCTGCCGGTACGCGCGAAGAGCAGGGCGGTCAGCGTGGTGCCCATGCCCTGGCGCTCGGGGTCGTCGGCGACCGCCTGCCGGATGCGGGCGGTGGCCAGCGCGATGCCGTCCTGCAGGGCGGCCACCAGAGCGTCCTCGGGTGTCTCCACGTCCAGCGGAGCGACCGCGTCGATGGTGAGCGAGCTGGCCAGGTCACCGGCGGCCATTCCGCCCATGCCGTCGGCGACGGCGACGAGCCAGGTGCCGGCGTGCAGGGCGTCCTGGTTTCCGCTGCGGATCAGCCCACGGTCGCTCGTTCCCACGGAACGCAGCTTCAGGGTCATGGGAGGCAGCCTGCCAGGCGAAGGGCGCAGTTGTCTCTAGGAGATCAGGACGACGGGGCGTGGCGCGGCCAATCTCACGCTGCCCAGCCGACGCGACGACAGTGCGCGGCCGGACCGGCCGCCCTCGTCGCGCGCCAGAACCCATCCAGTCGGATCAATTGACAGGGCGATCCGCCGCTGGAAACATCGAGCCGATACTTGGGAGCGCTCCCAGGTTTTCGACACCACCGCACCACCATCACCGTTCCTCTTCCCGTCCCGGAAGGACTCCCCGTGACGCCATCCCGACGCCGCCTCCTCCTGGCCGCGGCGACCACCCTGGCCCTCACCGGCGCGGGCGCCGGCGCGGCCCACGCCGACCCTCCACCGGACGCCCCCGAGCAGATCGACAACGGCGACTTCAGCGCCGGCGTGAGCCCCTGGTTCTCCTTCGGCACCGGCGCGCTCGCGGTCACCGACGGCCGGCTCTGCACCACGGTCCCCGGCGGGCTGGCCAACCCCTGGGACGCCGGCATCGGCCAGGACGGGGTGCCGCTGATCGCGGGCGCCGAATACACCCTCGGCTTCGCCGTCTCCGCCACCCCCGGCGCGGCGGTCAAGGCCGTGCTGCAGCTCGGCAGCGCCCCGTACACGACGTACGCCGCTGTGGACGCCACCGCGACCGGCACCGCCCAGCGGGTCGAGAAGACCTTCACCGTGCCGGACGACAACCCGAACGCCCAACTGATCTTCCAGGTCGGCGGCAGCGCCGCGACGCAGACCATCTGCCTGGACGACGTCTCGCTGCGCGGCGGCGAGCCGCCTGAGCCGTACGAGCCGGACACCGGGCCACGGGTGCGCGTCAACCAGGTCGGCTACCTGCCCGGCGGCCCGAAGAACGCCACAGTGGTCACCGAGGCCACCGGGCCGCTGCCCTGGCAGTTGCGCTCGGCCGCCGGCGCCGTCCTGGCCAGCGGCACGACCACCACGCGCGGCGTGGACGCCGCCTCCGGGCAGAACGTGCAGACCGTCGACTTCTCCAGCTACCGCACGCCGGGCAGCGGGCTGACCCTGACCGTCGACGGCGAGACCAGCCACCCGTTCGACATCTCCGGCACCCTCTACGACCGGCTGCGCGCCGACTCGTTGCAGTTCTTCTACGCCCAGCGCAGCGGCATCGCCATCGACGGTGACCTGATCGGCGACGAGTACGCCCGCCCCGCCGGCCACCTCGGCGTGGCCCCCAACCGGGGCGACACCACCGTGCCCTGCCAGCCCGGCGTCTGCGACTACTCCCTCGACGTGCGCGGCGGCTGGTACGACGCCGGCGACCACGGCAAGTACGTGGTCAACGGCGGCATCGCCACCTACCAGCTGCTCAACACGTTCGAGCGGACCAAGACGGCGGCCACCGCCGACGGCGGCGCGAGGCTGGCCGACGGCTCGCTGCGGGTGCCCGAGCGCGGCAACGGCGTGCCGGACATCCTCGACGAGGCCCGCTGGGAGCTGGAGTTCCTGCTGCGCATGCAGGTGCCGGCCGGCAAGCCCCTCGCCGGCATGGTCCACCACAAGATCCACGACCAGAACTGGACCGGGCTGCCGCTCGCCCCGCAGGACGACCCGCAGCCACGTGAGCTGCACCCGCCGTCGACCGCGGCCACCCTCAACCTGGCCGCCACCGCCGCCCAGTGCGCACGGCTGTTCGCCCCCTACGACGCGGCGTTCGCCCGCCGCTGCGCCACTGCCGCGAAGACGGCCTACGCCGCCGCCAAGGCCCATCCCGCGGTGTACGCCAGCCCCAACGACGGCACCGGCGGCGGCGCGTACGACGACAGCAACGTCACCGACGAGTTCTACTGGGCGGCGGTCGAGCTGTACCTCAGCACCGGGGAGCAGACCTACCTGACCGACCTGAGCGCCTCGCCGCACCACACCGGCGACGTGTTCGACCCGCGGGGCTTCGGCTGGCAGAGCGTCGCGGCGCTCGGCCGCCTCGACCTGGCCACCGTGCCGAGCGGGCTGCCGGCCGCCGAGCTGACCCGGGTCCGCGCCTCGGTCACCGGCGCCGCCGACGCGTACCTGGCCGAGCTGCGCCGGCAGGCGTACGGGCTGCCGATGCCCGGTGACGCCAACAGCTACTTCTGGGGCGGCAACAGCAGCATCATCAACAACGCCATCGTCCTGGCCACCGCCTTCGACCTGACCCGCAACGCCACCTACCGCGACGGTGCCGTCCAGGCGATGGACTACATCCTCGGCCGCAACGCCCTGAACATCTCGTACGTCACCGGCTGGGGCGAACACAACGCGCAGAACCAGCACAGCCGGATCTTCGGCCACCAGCTCAACCCCGGCCTGCCCCGCCCGCCCGACGGCTCCCTCGCCGGTGGCGCGAACGCGGCCCTGCAGGATCCGTTCGCGGCGCAGTTGCTCGCCGGCTGCAAGCCGATGTTCTGCTACGTCGACGACATCAACTCGTACTCGACCAACGAGGTCGCGATCAACTGGAACTCGGCGTTGGCCTGGATCTCCTCGTTCCTGGCCGACCAGGGCGAGGCCGGCGCGGTGCCGGCCAGCACCTGCTCGGTGAGCTACGTCAACTACGGCGCCTGGCAGGGCGGCACCGGCTTCACGGCGCAGTTGACCGTGCGCAACACCGGCGCCACCACCGTCAACGGCTGGGCCGTGCGGTTCGCGTTCACCGGTGACCAGCGCGTCCGGGAGGCATGGCTGGCGAAGGTCACCCAGGCCGGCGCCACGGTGACGGCACGCAACGAGTCGTACAACGCCAAGATCGCGCCCGGCGGCACGGTGACGTTCGGCTTCAACGCCACCACCAACGGCGGTGCCAACCCCAGGCCGGGTCTGGTCACCGTCAACGGAAACCCCTGCTCGCTGTCCTGAGCAGGCACGGCTGGTGGCCGCCCTCCCCCGGGCGGCCACCAGCACGGCTGCACCTGCGTACCTACCATCACGAGCATGGATGGACGAACGTGGCTCCTGGCCGGGGCGGCGGCAGCGCTACTGCTGGCCGTCCTGCCGTTTTTCGCACTGCGGCGCCGTCGCCGGAACCAGGCCGACGGGCCCGAGGAGACGATGCGCCGAGCCCGCCAGGCGATCCGGACCAGCGGACACGAGCAGCGCCGCCAGCGCCGTGGCAGTCTGCGCGGCAAGGGGTACGGCGGGGACGACAACCGGGCCTACGACAGCGGCGTGGCCAGCGACTCCGGCGGCATGCCCTGAGGCCCGCTTCCATTGTCGATCTGACGGCCGGCGGCAATCGGGACAGCAGAGCGGCCCGCACCCGGCAACCAGCCTGAGCCGTATGAGACGACCGCCGATGTAGGCAGCATCAAAGTTGTCGTACACCTGTTCTATTCTCGGTCCATGGTGGAGGAGTTGACGCAGGCTGAGGCGGCGGTCGCGGCGTGCGTCGACGCGCCGGCCTGGGCACTCACCGAGCCCGACCTCGTCGCGGCACTCGACACCGCGCACCGGCTTGAGCAGCGCCTGGCGGCCGTGCAGCTGGCCCTCGTGCGTGAGCTGGACGGCCGCGGCACGGCCCAGGCGCAGGGCGCGTCCTCGACGGCCGTCTGGTTGCGTGAGCGGCTACGACTCACGGTCTCCGCCGCCCGCCGCCTGGTCGACCTCGCCAGCGCGCTGGACACCGGAGCGCCGGGGGTGCGCGCCGCTCTGGCCGGCGGCGACATCACAGTGGAGCAGGCCCGCGTCATCGGCGACACGGTCAGCACGGTGCACATGGCCGCCGGCGCCGAGGCCGCCGACAAGGCGGTCGGCGTGCTGGTCGGGTGGGCCGGGCAGTTCGAGCCGACTCTCCTGCGCAAGCTGGGCACCCGGATCCTCGACCATGTCGCACCGGAGGTCGCCGAAGCCGCTGCCCGGGCCGCGTTGGAGGCCGAGGCCCGCCGCTCCGACCGGGACCGTCACGTCACCCTGTCCGAGCTGTCGGACGGCCGCCTGCGGCTGAGCGGCACCCTGGACGCCGAGGCCGGCGGCCTGCTCCGCGCCGCGATCGACCCGCTGACCGCGCCGTCCGGCCCGGACGACGCGCGCAGTCCCGGGCAACGCCGCCACGACGCCCTCGCCGACCTCTGCCGCCTCACCCTGCGCACCGGCGAGCTACCCGAGCACGGCGGCGAGCCCGCGCAGATCGTCGTCACCACCAGCTTCGACACGCTTGCCCGGCAGCTCGACGCCGGCACCCTCGACACCGGCCCCCGCCTCACCCCGGAGACGGTCCGCCGCCTCGCCTGCGACGCCGCCATCCTCCCCGCCGTCCTCGGCAGCGCCGGCCAACCACTCGACGTCGGCCGACAACGCCGCCTCATCACCGGCCCACTCCGCCGCGCCCTCGTCCTGCGCGACCGCGGCTGCGCCTTCCCCGGCTGCGACCGCCCACCCCGCTGGTGCGACGCCCACCACATCCACCACTGGGCCGACGGCGGCGACACCAGCCTGGCCAACGCGGTGCTCCTCTGCGGCCACCACCACCGACACCTCCACCACGGCGAGTGGACCGTCCGGTTGGGCCTCGACGGCCACCCCGAATTCGTCCCGCCGGCCTGGCTCGACCCGGACCAACTCCCCCGCCGCAACCACTACCACCGGCGGACGTGACCGCGGCCCAGCCCACCAGCTGTGACGAGCGGGGCCCTCGGATCCACACCATCGTGGCGGGGCGGTGTGACCGGCCTCGCGTCTTTCGGGACCGCCAACTCCGCCCGGCCTGCCTAGCGTCGCCACCATGACGGTCAACGGCGACACGTTCGAACGGGCCACCGGAAACAACCGGGCCACGCGCCGCGCCCAGGCCACCGACGGCGACCCAGCCACCCACAGCGACCGGGTCATCGACTCCGCCTCGGCCATGGTCATCTCACGCTGATGCGGGGTGTGTCGCCGCTGCCGCCGGCCGGGCGGCTGCGCACCCTCTCCCTCGCCACGTTGGCGAACACCGTCGGTTCGGGACTGTGGCTGACCGGCGCGGCCATCTATCTCACCCGGGACGTGGGGCTGTCCGCCGCCCAGGTGGGCGTCGGGCTCAGCGTCGCCGGGCTGGTCGGGTTGACCGCCAGCGTGCCGCTCGGCAGTCTGGCCGACCGGCGCGACCCGCGTACGCTGCGGGCCGTCCTCCAGGTGCTCCAGGCGGTGGTCGCGGCAACGTACCTGCTGGTCGGCTCGTTTCCGGTGTTCCTGGTCGTGGCGGTGCTCGACCTGCTGCTGACCTCGGGCAACCTCGCGGTCCGCGCCGCGCTGATCGCCGCCGTCGCCGGCCCGCAGGGTCGGGTGCACGCCTTCGCCACGCTACGGGCGGTGGCGAACCTGGGCATCGCGGTCGGGGCGGGTCTGGCCGGGTTCGCGCTGGCCGCCGACACGCACCTGGCGTACCAGATCCTGGTGGCCGGCAACGCGGCCACCTATCTCGTGTCGGCGGCGCTGCTGTTGCGGCTGCCGGCCTGTCCCCCAACCGCGCAGCCCACAACCGCGCCGGCCCCAACCGCACAGCCCACGACCGCGCAGCGCCCGACCGTGCCAGCCCCGGCTGCGCAGCCCACGACCGTGCCGGCCCCGACGGTCACTGCCCGCCGTGGACGGCCGCTGCGTGACGGCCGTTTCCTCGCGGTCAGTGGCGCGTCGGCGGTGCTCGCCCTGCATCAGACGGTCCTCACGCTGGTGGTGCCGCTCTGGGCGGTGACCGTGGTCGGAGCGCCCCCGCCGGTCGTGTCGGCGGTGCTGCTGACCAACACGGTGCTCACCGTCCTGCTGGCGGTACCTCTGAGCCGGGGCGCGGACACCGCCGCTGCGGCGGCGCGGACGATGCGCCGGGCCGGCCTGGTGCTGGCCGCCACGATGCTGCTGTACGCGGCCACCGCCCGCCTGCCCACCGCCGCGGCTGTCGCACTGCTGCTGGTCGCCACCGTCGTCTACACCGCCGGTGACCTGTGGCACAGCGCTGGCGGAACGGGACTCGCCTACGACCTCGCCCCGCCGGACGCGGTCGGCGCCTACCAGGGAGCGGACGGCATGCTGGCCGGTCTGGCCCGCGCCGCCGGCCCGGCCCTGTTGACGCTCGTGGTGCTCGACGGCGGGACGCCCGGTTGGCTGGCCGTCGGCGCGCTCTTCGCCGTGGTGGGCCTGGCCAGCCCCGCGCTCACCCGGTGGGCCCTGGCCGGCCGCCCCGCGACGCCGCGCCGGACCGGCGGCCGGTGAGCGGTGGCCGAGCGCCAGGCCGGCCAGCGCTGTCCGGGACCGGTCAGCCGATCTCCTCGTCGACGAAGCACCAGCGCCAGGCCTCGCCGGGCTGCGCCGAGCGGATCACCGGGTGGCCGGTGGACGCGAAGTGCTTGCTCGCGTGCTGGTTCGGCGACGAGTCGCAGCAGCCGACCTGGCCGCAGCTCAGGCACGTACGCAGGTGCACCCAGTAGGTGTCGCCGATGGCGACGCAGTCGGCGCACTCGTCGGGGGTGCGCGGCTCGGCGGTGCCGGCCTCGGTCAGGTGCTGACAGCTCACTGCTCGACCTCCTGCCGCAGCAACGACTCTTCCAGGTCCAGGTCACGATAGGCCCGCACCAGCACCTCCTCAGGAATTCGACCGGCGTCCCGGGCGGCCCGGAACACGTCCCGCTCGGCGTCGATCATCTCTTGTCGCAGCCGACCGTACGCCTGCGACGGGGTCTCCCGCTCGTCGCCGCCGAGCCGTTCCCAGGCCATGTTGGTGCGGTCCTCCTGCACCCGGCGCAGCCGGTCCACCACGGACCCCGGTGCGCTCTCGGCCAACTCCTCCAACCGGTCCCGTGCGGCCCTGCTGGCCTGCTGCTGCACTCCGGCGGCCGACAACGCGTCCTGCACCGGGTCGTCCTGGGGCAGCTTCAACCGCCGGGCGACCAGCGGCAGCGTGGCGCCCTGACCGACCAGGGTGACCACGATCACCGCGAAGGCCAGCCAGATGAACAGGGCCCGGGGGTACGGCTCGTCGTCGGCCAGGGTCAGCGGGAGGGCCAGGGCGGCAGCGAGCGTCACCACGCCCCGCATTCCGGCCCAGCCGATGATGATCGGGAACTTCGGTGACGGGGCCGGATCCCGACGGCGGATCCGGGGAACCAACCGGGCCAGGTAGGTGGCCGGGAAGAGCCACACGAACCGGGTCAGGAAGACGGTGGCGAGCACCGCGAAGGTGATCAGGATGAGCGAGCCGGTCGGCTCGTCGAGCTCGCGCAGCACCTCCCGCAGTTGCAGCCCGACCAGCAGGAAGACCAGTCCCTCCAGCAGGAACCGGACCAGCCGCCAGAACGCGCCGACCTGCAACCGGGACGCCGCCGACAGCAGTTGCGGCAGCTTGTGCCCGAGCACCAGACCGGTGACGACCACCGCGACCACACCGGAGGCGTGCAGGTGCTCGGCGGTGAACACCACCGCGAACGGGATGATCAACGACAGTGCGTTGTCCAGCAGCGGGTCGCTGATCCGCCGGTGCAGGAAGCCGAACACCAGCGCCCCGAGCGCCCCGATCAGGATGCCGCCGCCGGTGGACCGCAGCACCTCGAGGGCGATCTTGTCGGTGCCGACGGCCGTGCCGATGGAGGCCATGGTCGCGACCCGCAGCAGCACCAGCGCGGTGGCATCGTTGACCAGGCTCTCCCCCTCCAGGATCGTGACCACCCGGCGGGGCAGCCCGACGCGGCGGGCGACGGCCGTGGCGGCCACGGCGTCCGGCGGGGCGACCACCGCGCCGAGGGCAAGGCAGATCGCGAACGGGACCTGCGGCAGCAGCAGGTGCAGCACGACGCCCACCGCGAACGCGGTGAACAGCACCAGGCCCACGGCGAGCAGCAGGATCGGCCGGATGTTGTTCTTGAACGCCGGCACCGACGTCTCCAACGCCGCGACGTACAGCAGCGGCGGCAGGATGCCGATCAGCACCAGCTCCGGGTCGAGCCGGATCTGCGGGAAGCCCGGCACGAACGAAAGCGCCAGGCCGAGTACGACCAGCACGATCGGCGCGAGCAGGCCGAGCCGGCGGGCCAGCGCCGCGCCCAGGGTGGCGATCGCCAGGAAGACGACGACCGGAAACAGGCTTTCCATGGGGTACGAGCCTAGGGGTCGGTCGGCCGACGCCCGATCAGCCGCCCGGGCGCAGCTTCGGCAGCACCTCGGCGCCGAACGCGTCGATGAACCCGCGCTGCTCCTGCCCGACATGGTGCAGGGCGATCTGGTCGAATCCGAGCGCCACGTACTCCTCCAGCCAGCCCACGTGCCGGCCCAGATCGGCCGAGATGTTCACCACCTGGGCGATCCGCTCGGGTGGCACGTCGGCCGAGACGACGTCGAAGTGCTCGACGGTCTCCAGGTCCCAGCAGACCGGAGGGACGAAGACGTTGCTGCGCCACTGGTCGTACGCGAGCGCCTCGGCCTGCGCCTGCTCCGGCGCCCAGGAGACGTGCACCTGGAGGTGCAGCGGGCCGCGGCCACCGGCGTCCCGGTACGCGTCGATCATCTCGCGCAGGTGCTCCACCGGCGCGTTCACGGTGATCAGCCCGTCGGCCCACTCGGCGCACCAGCGGGCCGTGGCCACGCTGACGGCCGCGCCGACCAGCGCGGGCGGCTCTTCGGGGCGGGTCCACAGCCGGGCCCGGTCCACCCGGACCAGACCGTCGTGGCTGACCTCCTCACCGGCCAGCAGCGCCCGGATCACGTCCACGCACTCCCGCAGCCGGGCGGCGCGGACGTCCTTGCGCGGCCACGCGTCGCCGGTGATGTGCTCGTTGCTGGCCTCGCCGGTGCCCAGCGCGGCCCAGAACCGACCCGGGTACATCGCGCCGAGGGTGCCGATCGCCTGCGCGATGATCGCCGGGTGGTACCGCTGACCGGGGGCGTTGACCACGCCGAACGGCATGCCGGTGGCCTGCAGCGCGGCACCCAGCCAGGACCAGGCGAAGCCGGATTCGCCCTGCCGGGCGCTCCACGGGGAGAAGTGGTCGGAGCACATGGCCGCGTCGAAGCCGGCCCGGTCGGCGTGCATCACCGCCTCCAGCAGGGCGCGCGGAGGGATCTGCTCGTGGGAGGCGTGGAATCCGAACGACGTCATGGGCGCACTTCCTACCCATGACGGCGTCCGGTGATGCGTGCCGCGCGGGAAGCTACTCGGCGTGCGCGCCGGCGCCGGCGGAAGCCGCGCCCTCGCCCACCCAGACCGTCTTGATGTTGCAGAACTCCCGCATGCCCAGCTCGGACAGCTCCCGGCCGTAGCCGGAGTTCTTCACGCCGCCGAACGGCAGCTCCGGGTAGGAGGTGGTCATCCCGTTGATGAAGACGTTGCCGGCGTCCAGGTCGGTGGCGAAGCGCTCCTGCTCGGCCGCGTCCCGGGTCCAGGCGTTCGACCCGAGGCCGAAGCTGGTCCCGTTGGCCACCTCGATCGCCCCCTCGTACGAGGACACCCGGTACAGGCCGGCGACCGGCCCGAAGACCTCCTCGGACCACATCCGCATCTGCGGCGTGAGGTCGGTGACCACGGTCGGCGGGTAGTACCACCCGTCGCCGGCGGGCAGCTCGCCGCCGCAGAGCACCGTCGCGCCCTTGTCCACCGCGTCGCGCACCTGGGCGTGCACCTCGTCGCGACCGCGTTCGCTGGCCAGCGGACCCACGTCGGTGCCCGGGTCCATGGGGTCGCCGACGCGCAGCGCGGCCATGTTCGCAACGAACTTCTCGGCGAAGGCGTCGAAGACGTCGGTGTGCACGATGAACCGCTTGGCGGCGATGCAGGACTGGCCGTTGTTCTGGCAGCGGGCCGTGGTGGCCACCTCGGCGGCGGCGTCCAGGTCGGCCGAGGGCATCACCACGAACGGGTCGCTGCCGCCCAGCTCCAGCACGGTCTTCTTGACCTCCCGGCCGGCGATCTGGGCGATGGAACGCCCGGCCGCCTCACTGCCGGTGAGGGTGGCGGCGCGGACCCGGGGGTCGGCGAGGATCCGCTCGACAGCGTCCGAGCCCACCAGCACTGTGGTGAACGCCCCCTCGGGGAAGCCGGCGCGACGGAACACGTCCTCCAGCAGCAGCGCCGTCTGCGGCACGTTCGAGGCGTGCTTGAGCAGGCCGGTGTTGCCGGCCATCAGCGCCGGGGCGGCGAAGCGCATCACCTGCCAGAGCGGGAAGTTCCACGGCATCACCGCGAGCACCACACCGATCGGCTGGTAGCGGATGAACGCCCGGGTCGCCTTCACGGCGGCGGCGTCGGCCGGCTGGTCGGCGAGGAACGCGGGCGCCTTGTCGGCGTAGAAGCGGGCGGCCGTGGCGCACTTGGTCACCTCGGCCTGGGCCGCGACGTACGTCTTGCCCATCTCCGTGGTCATGATCCGGGCGATCTCGTCGCGCTCGGCGTCCAGCAGGTCGGCGGCGGCGTTCATCCACCGGGCGCGCTGGTCGACGGTGGTGCCGCGCAGCTGCTGGTACGCGAGGTCGGTGCGCTCGATGGCGGCGTCGAGCTGTTCGGTGGACATCGCCTCGTAGGTTTTGAGCACCTGTCCGGTGGCGGGGTTGGTGGTGGCGATGTGGGGCATCTCGTCCTCCTGTCACTCGAACAGCGAGTGTCGTACGCCCGGCTCCTCACGGCGGCGAGCGGCGCGGCGGCGCTGGATCACGACCAGGTCGACCACGGCGACGACTGCGAAGATCGCGCAGAGCACGCCGAGCCAGGCGAGCCCCGCCCAGAACGCCAGCACCGCGAACAGCACCATGATCACCAACCCGAAGCCGGCGAGGGTGAGCCGGAGGTTCAGCGCGCTGTACGCGTGGCCGACCGTGCCACGGGCACGCCGGGGCTGCGATCTCGTCATACCTCCTGAGCTACCCCCGATCGGCGCTGTTAACCGGTAGCAATCGCGCGCGCTGGTGGCGCTTATAGCACTCATGCGGCTCTTTCGACGGCGCTCGGCCACATACCCGACAGCAACTTCCCGCCCGACCACGTCCAGCGCATAGAGTTACCGCGCTGTCGCTCTGTGCTGCGAGACGGGGGATGTCATGCCTCGACGCTGGGTTGCCGCCCTGGCCTGTCTCGCCGCGCTGGTCGCGCTGGCCTGCGAGGGCGGCACGTCGGCCTCCCCCCGTCCCACGAAGAGCCCGCCGTCGTCCGGCGGGCCCGGCGGCATCGCCGCGCTCGGCGACTCGATCAGCACCGGCTTCGCCTCCTGCCTGGTGCTCACCTCCTGCGAGCGCAACTCCTGGTCGACCGGGGACGGCCTGCGGGTGCAGAGCCACTATCGCCGGCTGCTCGACCAGAATCCCGCGATCCGCGGCAAGGCGTACAACCACGCCCGGCCCGGCGCCCGCGCCGACGCCCTCGAAGGCCAGGCCCAGGCGGCCGTACGCGACCGCGCCGACTACGTCACCGTGCTGATCGGCGCCAACGACATCTGCCGGGGCGGCGTGGACGCGATGACCCCGGTGACCCAGTTCCGGGCCGACGTCGACCGGGGCCTGCGGGTGCTGCGGACCGGCCGGCCGAAGGCCCGGGTGCTGGTGGTGAGCATCCCCGACCTCTACCGGCTCTGGGAGGTGGGGCACGGCGACGCGCGGGCGGCACGAGCGTGGCGGCGGGGCATCTGCCCGGCGCTACTGGCCAACGCGACGTCGACGGCGCCCGCCGACAAGGCCCGCCGGGCCGCCGTCCGGGACCGGATCGACGCGTACAACGCGCAGTTGGTGGCGGCCTGCCGGGCGTACGGCTCGCGCTGCCGGCACGACGGGGGCGCGGCGCACAAGGTCCGCTTCACCCTGGACCTGCTCAACCCGCTGGACTGGTTCCACCCCAACGCCACCGGTCAGGGCCGGCTGGCCGAGGTGACCTGGCGCTCGTCCGGCCTGGCCGACTGAACCACCCGAGGGCGGTTCAGGAGCGGCGAGGCTCCGGGACGGCGGTGCCGCGCCGACGATAGAGCGCCCGTGAGCGCTCGGCCAGGTCTTTGGTGGCGGACGAGTTGGCCCAGGTGCCGAGCACGATCGCCGCACCCGGAACGATCTTGGCGACGAGTCGCTTGGCGGCCCGGACGCCGGCCATCTGCGCCAGCCGGACGCCGAGCTGCAACATGACCCGCCCGAGCGGGCGCTGGCCGCCCAGGCCGAAGAGCGCGGCGGCGCGTTCCCGGCCGGCGGCCACCCCGAGCGCCAGGCGGGCGCTCTCGGCGACCTTGTGCACCCGCTGGAGCACGAGCAGGTCGGTGGCCCGGTCGCTGTGCAGCGGGTCGACGTCGTACGCGGCGGCGATGTGCAGGACCATGCGCGCCTGGGTCCAGGCCAGCACGCCGACGTCGAGGACGGCGCCGGGCAGCCCGGCCGCTCCGGAGACCGCCCCGGACAGGCGAGCCAGGTTGACGAACTTGCGGGCCGCCTGGTCGGCCAGGACGTCGGACGAGACACCGGGGTGCTCGCTGCGGGCGCGGGCGGCCCACTGCGCGGCCTCCGGCCCGAGCCGGCGCACCGCCTCCAGGGCGAGGTGCTCTGGGGCGTACTGCGGATCGTCGCGCATCCGGTCCCAGAGTCGGGCCGGCGGGCCCTCGGGCGCGGCCGCCGGCACGGCCGGCAGGCCGGCCGACGGCTCGGGCGTGGGCGCGGCGGGCTGACCGCCGCTGGGCGGGGTGTCGGTCACCGGGTCTCCCCAGGGGTGGGTACGGGCAGGACGGCCGGTGGCGCGGTCAGCGACGGCGGTTGGACAGTCGCGCCGCCAACCCCTTGAGCTTCTGCTGGTTGGCGGGCTTGGCCAGCTCGCGCCGACCCCGGTCCACCAGCTGCTGACCCTTGGGCGATCTCAGGAAGGTGCTGATCCGCTGCATCAAAGACATAACGTCCTCCTGTCGGTGATCCCTCAGTCATGTGTACCCCGAACCAGCAACGGATGTACCCGGGACGCGACAGGCTCAACCCTCACCGTCCACAGTGGTCGGTAGGCTACCGCCTGGCCGGCACGATGGCGTCGACCACCCGGGTGGCCCGCCACTCGTGCTGCTGGTAGTGCTCGGGGTACGCGGAGACCTGCACCGCCTGCGCGGCGTCGGTGAGCCGCATCTGCTGCCAGCCGGGCACCTGTTCCAGCGCGCTGAGGAACTGCCGGGTGGCGAACTCGGGGTCCATCAGCCGGCCGACCGGGCCCCAGCCGCTGCTGGAGCGCTGCTGGAACAGACCGACCGAGTCGTGGTCCCAGCCGACGCCCTGGTGCGGGTAGTCCTGCGACTCCGGCAGCACGCCGCTGGCGACGTTGTAGAGGTTGCTCTCCTGCATGGCGGTCGCCACCGCGATGACGAGGCCACGGCGCGGGACACCCATCTTGCGTCCGGTACGGACGATCGCCTCGGCGTTCTCCATCTGGTCGTCGTCCAGGCCGGCGACCGGCGCCGGGTCGGTCGGCTGCGCCGGGGCGACCGTGCGGGCACGCGAGGTGGTGTCCGGGTCAGCGGAGGTCGCGGAGGCGGACGGGGTGGCAGAGGGGGCAGCAGAGGGGGTCGCGGCGCGGTCGAGAGAGCGGGACGCGCGCTCCTGCTCGGCGCGCTGCGCCAGCTCGGCGCTCGAGTCGACCCGCGTCGCCGCGCCGGCGGTCTCGTCGCGGACCTGTGCGACGGCGGCCAGAGCGAGGCAGCAGACCACGCCGGTGGCGAGGGCCACCTGGGCGCGGCGTCGACCGGTCAGGTCGCGGGCGTACGCCCGAAGCCGACTCGCGGCGGTTGTCCGTTCGGCTGAGGTGCCTTCCTCCATTTCGGTAGTGGGGCTGCTCGGGGCGTACGGGTCGTCGAGGGTGCCGTCGTCACGCATCAACCGAGGCTAGGCAGGCGGAAACCCCGATCACGCACGGTGATCACGTGGCCCTCGCCACAGAATCGGGGTCCTCGGGTGGACGAGCGGGGCGGCTCGACCCGCCCGGGGAACGGACCTCGCGTACCGGAGGAAACCGGCGCGGCACGTGGGCCGGCACGGACGGCGACAGGTGCGGACATCGGGCCGCGCGGACCGACATGATCGACAAACTCGGCCTTTGGGCCGAACCGCCCATCGGCCGTTCGGCGTAATCGGGTGGTTCGTCCGATCGCGCCCAGTCGGCGGTCGACGGATCGCCCGACGCAGGAATGCGCCAGGATGGCGGGTACGTTGCCCGAATCGGGTGCCGTCCACCGCGCCGGCATCCGCGTAGGCACATTCCAGGGAGGTCCGCACCGGTGCTCGACCCACACGAGCTCTATCAGCTCACCGACGATCTGCCCGACCTCGGGCAGCCGGTCCTGGTCCAGGCCCTGACCGGGTTCGTGGACGCCGGCAACGCCAGCCGGCTGGCCCGCGAGCAGCTGCTCACCTCGCTCGAGGGGCGGCCGATCGCCACCTTCGACGTGGACCAGCTCTTCGACTACCGCTCCCGGCGACCGGTGATGACCTTCGTCGAGGACCACTGGGAGAGCTTCGACGCCCCCAAGCTGGAGCTGCACCTGCTCAACGACGACGACGAGACACCCTTCCTGCTGCTCACCGGCCCCGAGCCGGACCTGCAGTGGGAGCGGTTCACCGCCGCCGTCGCGGGGCTCGCCGCCCGCTTGGACGTACGGCTCACCGTCGGGCTCAACTCGATCCCGATGGCGGTGCCACACACCCGGCCGACCGGCGTGACCGCCCACGCCACCCGTCCGGAGTTGATCAGCGGGTACGAGCCCTGGCTGCAACGGGTCCAGGTGCCCGGCAGCGTCGGTCACCTGCTGGAGTTCCGCCTCGGCGAGCAGGGTCGCGACGCGCTCGGGTTCGCCGCGCACGTGCCGCACTATGTGGCCCAGACCGAGTACCCGGCCGCTGCCGAGGTGCTGCTGAGCGCGGTGTCGCGCAGCACGGGGCTGCTGCTGCCCGGCGACGGGCTGCGCTCGGCCGCCGAGGTGGTCCGGGTGGAGATCGACCGGCAGGTCGCCCAGACCGAGGACGCTGCCGCCCTGGTCCAGGCCCTGGAGGAGCAGTACGACGCGTTCGCCCGGGGTCGCGGCGAGCGGAACCTGCTCGCCCCCGACGCCGGTCCGCTGCCCACCGCCGACGAGCTCGGCGCGGAGCTGGAACGGTTCCTGGCCGAACAGACCCGTCCCGGCGACACCCCGGGCAGCTGACCCGGCGACACGGCACCGGATGCGGCAGGGTGGAGACATGCGCCTGGCGACCTGGAACGTGAACTCGGTGAAGGCCCGGCTGCCCCGGCTGTTGGAGTGGCTGGCCGGCACCGGGCCCGACGTCGTCTGCCTGCAGGAGACGAAGTGCCCGGACGGCGCGTTCCCGGTGGCCGAGGTGGGCGAGCTGGGCTACACCGTGGCCAGCCACAGCGACGGCCGCTGGAACGGGGTGGCGATCCTGTCCCGGGTCGGCCTGGACGACGTCCGCGTCGGCTTCGCGGGTGAGCCGGGCTTTCCCGCACCGGAGGCCCGGGCCATCTCCGCCACCTGCGGCGGGCTGCGGGTCTGGTCGGTGTACGTGCCCAACGGCCGGACGCCGGACGACCCGCACTACGCGTACAAGCTGGCCTGGTTCGCGGCGCTGCGCGACGCGTTGGAGGCGGAGCTCGCCGGTGGCCTGCCGCTGGCCGTCTGCGGCGACTTCAACGTCGCCCCGACCGACGCCGACGTCTGGGACCCGGCCGTCTTCACCCACTCCACGCACGTCACCCCGGCCGAGCGGGCCGCCCTGGCCGCGCTGCGCGACCTCGGGCTCAGCGACGTGGTGCCGACCCCGATGAAGGGGCCGCACCCGTTCACCTACTGGGACTACCGCGCCGGGATGTTCCACCAGAACAAGGGCATGCGGATCGACCTGGTGTACGCCTCGGCGCCGTTCACCCGGGCGGTCCGCTCGGCGTACGTGGACCGGGAGGCCCGCAAGGGCAAGGGCCCCTCCGATCACGCCCCGATCGTGGTCGACGCGGATCTGGTCCCCGCCGTCGAGGCGTTCTGAGCGCCGGCGCTGGCTAGGGTGGGCAGATGGCAGTCGTGAAGATCAACGCAATCGAGGTTCCGCCGGGCGCCGGCCCCGAGTTGGAGAAGCGGTTCGCGGCGCGGGCCGGCGCGGTGGAGAACTCCCCCGGCTTCCTCGGCTTCGAACTGCTCCGGCCGGTGTCCGGCGAGACCCGCTACTTCGTCTACACGAGGTGGGAGAGCGAGGAGGCGTACCAGGCCTGGGCCTCCGGCCCGTCGCGCGAGGCCCACGCCGCCGCCCCCGGCGACAAGCCCCGCCCGCCGGTCTCCACCGGCGCCAGCCTCCTGGAGTTCGAGGTGGCCCTGCACGTCCCCCAGCCCTGACCACCTGCCGACGATCCCGGGCTCGACGGAACCCCGCCCGGGCGGCGACGTGCGCTGATAGCGTCCGGCCATGTTCGACGGGTTCGAAGAGTTCGCGATCTGGCGGGAGTGGGCCGACGACGTGCGCGGCGGGCCGGTGCCGGTCGGACACTTCATCCCGGAAGAGGCCCCCGACGAGACCACCCGCCAACTCCTGGACTTCCTGAGCTGACGCGGCCCGGCGGGCGCGGGTCAGGGCTTGCGCGACGACTGGAGGGTGGCGAAGGCGATCACGTTGTCGGCGTAGCCGGTACGACCGCCGATGAACTGGCCACCGCAGGTGATCAGCCGCAGGCCGGCGGGGCCGTCGTGGCCGTAGATCCGCTCGGCGGGCAGCCGGTCCTTCGGGAAGTGCTCGACGGTGTCGACCTTGAACACCACCGTCGACCGGTCCGCGCGGGCCACCTCGATCAGGTCACCGGGCTTCAGCTTGCCCAGGTCGTAGAAGACCGACGGGCCGCTCTTGGTGTCCACGTGCCCCACGATGACCGCCGGACCGGGCTCGCCGGGCGTCGGCCCACGGTCGTACCAGCCGGTCTCGTTGTGCCGTTCCAGCGGCGGTACGGCGATCGTGCCGTCCCGCGCCTGCCCGACGGGCGCCACCGGCGCCGCCACCTTGATCGCCGGGACGGTGAGCCGCACCGGGCGACTGGCCGACAACCCGACCGTCTCGCTGCGGGCCGGGCGGTCACCACCTGCCGGGGCCCAGTCGAACGGGCCGACCGAGCGGCCCAGTCCCGCCCCGGTGGCGAAGACGCCCGCCAGGACCAGCACCACCGCCAGCGGCACCGACCAGGGGCTACGGCCCGACGGACGGCTGCGCCGAGGAGCGACGGCGACCGGCGGACGGGCGGCCACCGGTGGTCGGTCGACGGGGACCCGCGAATCGCGCACCGGCCGCGAGCCGGCGGCCGGCTCTGCGTCGTCGGGCGACCACGAACCGGCGGGCGGGCGGGAACCCGTGGGCGGGCGGGAGCCGGCGGGCGGGGGTGTGGGGCGGAAGATTTCCATGGCGGGCTCAGCGGCGCGCGACGCCACGGACGGTACGGGGTCGACGCAGGGCCATCACGGCGAGGATCAGCCCGGTGATGGTCAACGCCGCGCCGCCGGGCAGCAAGAGGTTGCCGGTCATCCCCCCGGCGCTGCCACCGAAGCCGGTGGCCGGGCCTCGGCTGGGCTGGGGCGACGGCACCTTCTTGACCACCTGGAGCATGGTCGACGCGGTCTCGCCGTCGCGGCACTCCAACTTGACCCGGTAGTTGCCGGGGCGGGTGCGCTCGCGCACCATCGGCGCGGCGGTGAGCACGCCGCGCTGCGGTTGCACGCCGACCGCGCCGAACGCGTCGGAGACGACGGTGGCGCCCACCGAGTTGTCCCGACAGCTGGCCCGGATGCCGACCAGGTAGCCGGGCTGCACCGTGCTGGGGCTCACCTCGACGAAGACGTCCACCGGCGGAGCGGGCTGGGGCGCGCCTCCGGGTTGGCCCTCGGGCTGACCCCCGGGCGCCGGCGCGACGAGCACGAGCGGGCGGGCGACGGGCACGAGACCAGCGGAGACGAGCGCACCGGGCACGGCGGCGACGGAGACGAGGGCAGCCGGCGCGGCGAGCACCGACGCGGCGGCCACCGGACCGCCAGCGGCGTGTGCGGCGTGTGCGGGGAGGGCGGCCAGCAGGGGGCCGGCGAGCACGGTCACCATCGACAGGGTCACGCCGCCGCGGGTCACTGCCACGATGCCCCCTCTCGACGCCGTAGGACCGCGCCGGGCAGCGGACCGCCCGGCCTGCCGTACCAGATCGATCCTCTCATTACCGGTCGCACATCACATCCGATCCGCGGACGACGTCGCGTACGCTCGGGTCGCTGTGACCACCACCGACCCTGACCCCGCCACCGTCCCGCCCGCGGGCCGGACGATCCGCACCTTCCACCCCCGACGGGGCCGGATGAGCGGCCGCCAGACCGACGCGCTGGAGCGGCTCTGGTCGTCCTACGGCCGGGACGTGTCGGGCGAGCCCGTCGACCTGACCGCCCTGTTCGGCCGTCGGGCCCCGGTGGTGCTGGAGATCGGCTCGGGCATGGGCGACAGCACCGCCGCGATGGCCGCCGCCGACCCGGATCGAGATTATCTGGCGGTCGAGGTGCACACGCCGGGAATCGCGAACCTGCTCGACCTGGTGGACCGCAGTGACCTCGGCAACGTACGGGTGGCCCAGGGCGACGCGTTGGAGCTGGTCAGCGGCCTGCCGGAGGGCGTCCTGGACGCCGTGCACATCTTCTTTCCCGACCCCTGGCCGAAGGCCCGCCACCACAAGCGGCGGATCATCCAGCCGGCGCACGTGGCGCTGCTGCGCTCCCGGCTGGTCCCCGGCGGGACGCTGCACTGCGCGACCGACTGGGCCGAGTACGCCGAGGCGATGCGGGAGACCCTGGACGCGGACCCGGAGCTCGTCGACGCGTACGGCGGCTTCGCGCCGCGTCCGGCGCACCGCCCGGTGACGAAGTTCGAGCGGCGGGCGATCATCGCCGGGCGGCCGGTGGCCGACCTGATCTACCGCCGACGGTGACGAGCCGGCCCGGACGGGTGCCCGGCGGAGGTCGGGTTGGCGCGCGGGGGCATGATCCAGGCACCATGGATGGGATATGACGCTCACCGCCGCGCTGCCGACAAGCGCCGACCCCGACACCCTCTTCGACGCGTTCGCCAGTTGGGCGAAGGAGCGCGGCCTCGACCTCTATCCCCATCAGGAGGAGGCGGTCATCGAGATCGTCTCCGGCGCCAACCTGATCATGAACACACCCACCGGCTCGGGCAAGAGCCTGGTGGCCATCGCCGCGCACTTCGCGGCCCTCGCGGACAGCCGGACGACCTTCTACACCGCGCCGATCAAGGCCCTGGTGTCGGAGAAGTTCTTCGCGCTCTGCGAGGTCTTCGGCGCCGAGAACGTCGGCATGCTCACCGGCGACGCCAGCGTCAACGCCGACGCCCCGATCATCTGCTGCACCGCGGAGATCCTGGCCAACCTCGCGCTGCGCGAGGGCGCCAAGGCCGACGTCGGCCAGGTGATCATGGATGAGTTCCACTTCTACGCCGAGCCCGATCGGGGCTGGGCCTGGCAAGTGCCGATCATCGAGCTGCCGCAGGCCCAGTTCGTCCTGATGTCCGCCACCCTGGGGGACACCACCCGGTTCGTCGACGACCTGACCCGGCGCACCGGGCGGCCGACCGCCGTCGTGCGCTCGGTGGAGCGGCCGGTCCCGCTGATCTTCTCGTACGCGATGACCCCGCTGCACGAGACGCTCGAGGAGCTGCTGGAGACCAAGCAGGCCCCGGTGTACGTCGTGCACTTCACCCAGGCCGCCGCGCTGGAACGCGCCCAGGCGCTGATGAGCGTGAACGTCTGCACCCGCGCCGAGAAGGACATGATCGCCCAGGCGATCGGCGGTTTCCGGTTCACCTCCGGCTTCGGCAAGACGCTGTCCCGGTTGGTCCGGCACGGCATCGGCGTGCACCACGCCGGCATGCTGCCCAAGTACCGCCGGCTCGTGGAAACCCTCGCGCAGGCCGGCCTGCTCAAGGTCATCTGCGGCACCGACACCCTCGGCGTCGGCATCAACGTGCCGATCCGCACCGTGCTGTTCACCGGCCTGTCCAAGTACGACGGGGTGCGGACCCGGCTGCTCAAGAACCGCGAGTTCCACCAGATCGCCGGGCGGGCCGGCCGGGCCGGCTACGACACCATCGGCCGGGTCGTGGTGCAGGCCCCCGAGCACGTCATCGACAACGAGAAGGCGCTCGCCAAGGCCGGCGACGACCCGAAGAAGCGCCGCAAGGTGGTCCGCAAGAAGCCGCCGGAGGGCTCGATCGGCTGGGGCCAGCCCACCTTCGACCGGCTCGTCGACGCCGAGCCGGAGCCGCTGACCTCCAGCTTCGGAGTCAGCCACTCGATGCTGCTCAACGTCATCGGCCGCCCCGGGGACGCCTTCACGGCGATGCGGCACCTGCTCACCGACAACCACGAGGAGCCGGCCGCCCAGCGCCGGCACATCCGCCGGGCCATCGCCATCTACCGGGCCCTGCGCGCCGGCGGGGTGGTCGAGGAGCTGCCCGAGCCCGACGAGACGGGCCGGCGGATCCGCCTCACCGTCGACCTCCAACTCGACTTCGCGCTCAACCAGCCGCTCTCCCCCCTCGCCCTGGCCACCATCGAACTGCTCGACGCCGAGTCCCCGTCGTACGCGCTCGACGTGCTGAGCGTGATCGAGTCGATCCTCGACGACCCCCGGCAGATCCTGTCCGCGCAGCAGTTCAAGGCCCGCGGCGAGGCCGTCGCCGCGATGAAGGCCGAGGGCATCGAGTACGAGGCCCGCCTCGAACTGCTCGACGAGGTCACCCACCCCAAGCCCCTGGCCGAGCTGCTGGAGGCCGCGTACGAGATGTACCGGCAGGGGCACCCCTGGGTCGCCGACCACCAGCTCTCCCCCAAGGCCATCGTCCGCGACATGTACGAGCGGGCGATGACCTTCACCGAGTACGTGCAGTTCTACGGGCTGACCCGCTCGGAGGGTCTCGTCCTGCGCTACCTGGCCGACGCGTACAAGACGCTGCGCCAGACCGTGCCCGAGGACGCCAAGACCGAGGAGCTGATCGACCTCATCGAGTGGCTCGGCGAGCTGGTCCGCCAGGTCGACTCCAGCCTCATCGACGAGTGGGAGCGGCTGCGCAACCCGTCCGACGTGGCCGAGGTGGCCCAGACGCACGCCTCGCTGACCGACCGGCCACCCGCGGTGACCCGCAACGCGCGGGCGTTCCGCGTGCTGGTGCGCAACGCGCTGTTCCGCCGCGTCGAGCTGGCCGCGCTGCGCCGCTGGGACCTGCTCGCCGAGTTGGACGCCGAGGACGGCTGGGACTACGACGCGTGGGCCGACGCCCTCGCGCCGTACTTCGAGGCGTACGACTCGATCGGCGTCGGGCCGGACGCCCGTGGCCCGGCGCTGCTGATGATCGAGCAGGGCCGGGAGCGGTGGACGGTCCGGCAGATCTTCGACGACCCGGACGGCGACCACGACTGGGGCATCAGCGCGGAGATCGACCTCGTCGCCTCGGACGAGGTCGGGGCGGCGGTCGTCCGGATCACGGACGTCGGCCAGCTCTGACGCGTCGCCGCCCGTCAGACGGTGAACCAGATCCGACGGCGACGAGCCACGACGAACAGGGTCGCGCCCGCGACCAGCAGCAGACCGGCGGCGGCGAGCACGCCGCCGGTCGACTGACCGGTCACCGGCAGGCCGCCTCCCCCGCCGTCGGCACAACCGGCGGGCTGCTCCCACCTGTACGGACCGTTGAGGTGGCTGGCCTGCGGATCGAACGCGTCCGACCGAAGCGCGACGGCCAACCCCGCGACGGCCGGGAAGGACACGTCGACGGTGGTGCCCATTTCGACGAGCCGCCGCTGCTCCGGGCCGTGGTTGGGATTGAAGAGGACCAACGAGTTCACACCGACATTCGGTCCCGACACCGCGATGACGAGCTTTTCGCAGGTCGAGCGGGCACGGATGTCCGGGACGACGCAGTGACCCGGATCGAACTCCCAGGAGTACACGGCGAACGCCTCGCTCGCGCCCGCGACGGTCACCGAGAAGAAGTCGTATCCCCGGGGAACCACGATGCCCTTCGCCGTCGCTCCCGGCGCCAGCGAGACGGTTCGTGAGTAGCCCTTGGGGTAGGTCGCGAGCACCACATCGACCGTCCGCCCGGCGGGCGGGTTAGCCAGGTCGACCAGCACGGTGCCGTCGCACCGAGGCTGGAAACTGGCCGTCGGATCGGTGGGCGGCTGCCCGCACCTGCCGTCGAGCGGGGCGCCAGCGGCGACGCCGGACGTCTCGGAGTAGCCGTCGTCCCACTGCACCCACACGGCCAGGTCGGCGAAGGTGGCGGTGCCCGGCAGGGTCTGGGTGCCGGTCACCGGCTTGCCCAGGGAATGCGGGAAGACGCCTTCGGGGCTGGCAGCGATGGGGTCGATGCTGGTGTCGGGCGGATACACCTCGACCTTGACGAACCGGTATCGCGTCGCGTCGGTCGGGGCGGTCTCGGCAAGGACGGTCCACTGGATCTGGTAGGTGCCGTCGGCCATGCACCGTGCCTCGTGGTTGACGGTGAAACCCGGGGGATCTGCGTTCGCCGTGGGCATGAAGGCCAGCGTCCCGGCGAGGCTGACCACAACCGCCCCGAGGGCAGCCAGTGCTCGCCGTCGCCACGATCGGACATTGATCACGGATGCTCCTGCGATGAGGTGAGCGGGAGTGGATCGACCCGGCCGGCGCGACGCCCTGATGCCGGATACGGGTGCCCCTACGCCGCGTCACTCCGGGATGGGAACGGCCGGTGAGCTCGGGCAGATGCTACCGCCGAAGACCCACCGACAGTGACCCGTGTCACTCACCCGACCGGACGAAACGTCCTGTCTCCAGGGCGCGGCTGTCCGGTCCCGCAGGTAACTGGCCAGCAGTCGTGGCGTCGGCCAGGACTGGGACAACTCGGCGCGGACGCCGTACCCCATGCCACCCCGAGCAGCTGAGCCGCCGGGGGCGCGGCGCGGAACTGAACAGCCATCCGCCTTCCAGGCGCTCACCGAACCGTGATGATCACGATCTCGACTGGAACACTAGAGTAAGGGGATGACAGAGGACCGGCCCCTTACCTTGTGGGCGGGACGCGCGGCCGCGCTGCTGGGCATCGTGCTCGTCGCGCTCACCCTGCGCCAGACGGTTGCGGTGATGTCACCGATCCTCGGTGACATCCGGGTGGACATCCCGATATCGAACATCGGCGCCGGGCTGCTCGGCACGTTGCCACCGATCCTGCTGGCGGTATCGGGGTTCGTCGCGCCGCGCGTCGCCCGCGGCATCGGCCTCGACGGCGGCATCGTGCTGGCGCTGCTGCTCATGACCGTCGGCCATCTCGTGCGCGCGGCCGCCCCGGACTACGCGGTGCTGCTCGTCGGCAGTGTCGTCGCGCTCGCCGGCACGGGCATCGGCAATGTGCTGCTGCCGCCGATCGTGCGGCGCTACTTCCCCGACCGGGTAGCGCTGCTGACCGCCGTCTACGTCTGCATCCTGGGCGTGAGCACGGCCCTGCCCGCGGCGGTCGCCGCCCCGGTCGCCGAGCAGGTCGGGTGGCGGTTCTCGCTCGGCATCTGGGCGGCGAGCTCGGGGGTCGCGCTCGTTCCGTGGCTCGTCACCATCGCGCGGGAGCGCCGCCGCCGACTCCCGGATGCCGACGCCGTCGAGTCCTCGCCCACCACCCTCGTCACGCGACTGTGGCGGTCCCGCACGGCCCTATCGATCACCGTCGTGTTCTCGACCAGCACGATCCTTACCTACGCGTGTTTCGCGTGGCTGCCCGAGATCCTCGGCGACATCGCCGACTCGACGCCGACCGAAGCCGGTGCGCTGCTCGCCGTCACCGGCATCATCAGCGCGCCCATCGCGCTCGTTGCGCCCCTGCTCGTCACGCGGCTGCAGGGTGTCGGCCGGCTAATCGCCGCCGGTATCGCCAGCTTCGCGCTCGGCTACCTCGGCCTGCTGCTCGCGCCCGCGACCCTCACACTGCTCTGGGTGCTGCTTATCGGCTCGGGTTCGATCCTGTTCCCGGTCAGCCTCGTGCTCATCAACGTACGCACCCGAACCCAGGCCGGCACCGTCGCGCTGAGCGGCTTTGCCCAGGGGGTCGCGTACGCGCTCGGCGCGCTCGGTCCACTGCTCGTCGGCCTGCTGCACGACGTGAGCGGCGGGTGGACCCTTCCGCTGCTGTTCCTGCTCGCCGTCGCCCTCGTGGCGGCCATCCCGGCGTTCACGCTGGCCAAGCCCACGTTCGTCGAGGACGAGCTCTCCCGCCCGTAATCCAGCCGAGGATCATGATCATGGTTCGATGAGCGCCTCTTCGTCCTCTCTCAAGCGCGCCGCGCCGTGATGTCCATCCTCGCTAACCGAGCCCTGGACGAAGGCCTGACCACGGGGCTGCTATCCGCCACCGCCGACGGGCGAGGGCTCTACTCCGCTCTGGGCTGGCAGATCCGCGGCGAACCGGCCGGAGCGTTCCGACCGGAATGACCAGGCCGGACGGCGCCCACCCCGGCGCACCGGCTTCCGTCGATGCCGATCTTGAAGTTAGCCCGGACCTGCCTCTATCGCGGGCAGCATCTCCGGGACGGTGCCGCTGGCCACCTTCGATCGGACTGGCCACCTATCGGCGGACGGGACAGCGGTCCACCCCTCAACTTCGCTGGGCAATGTCAGACCTGTCGATTAGAATGTATGTACTAATAAAGATCCTGACCTGGGAGGACGCCCGTGACCGCGCCCACCTCCACGCCCATCACCCCCTACGCCACACTGCTCGGTTTCACCCGCTACGTCGACCGCACCGGCCCCACCAAGGCGACCTTCGTCGGCGGGCTGCGCAAGCAGCGCGCCAGCCGGTCCGGCTTCAACCCGCACGGCCAGTTCGTCAAGGCGCTCAAGGCCGACATCGCCTTTCACACCGGCGGCACCCACCTGACCGGGGTGGTTGACGTGGTCAAGCCGCGCTGGCGCCCGCTCTACCAGTCGCTGGTCCCCGGCGCCACGGCCTGGCTGCACTCCCTCGGCGAGCCGGCCGCCGTCGATCTCGCCCAGACCCGCGACGCCCTGGCCATGCTGGGCGACCTACCCGTCAAGATCAACCCCCATTTCGGGGTACGCCACGCCGACGGCCGCGCCGAAGCGGTCCGCCTGCACTTCGACGAGGCCCCGCCGACCGAGGAGTCGGTGCTCGCCACCCTGCACCTGATGGCCCGACACATGGACGCGGTCCTTCCGCACGCCGAGCCGGTCCTGGTCGACGTCCGCCGAGGCCAGGCCCACCGCACACCCGCCGACGCCAAGCCCGACCAGATCGAACGATGGCTCTCCGGCGAAGCCGCCGCCTTCCGCGCCATCTGGTCCACCGCCGCCTAACGACCCACCCCCGCCGCGCCCGCCTCCCAGACCCACATTCACCAAGATCCGCGCAACTTCAGGGATGCTGCTGCTTCAGGATGTCGGGAGGCAGCAAGAACCCCGAAGTTGCGCGGATCTTGGCGTTCCGGAAGCGGCGAGGGGTTATCCACAGGGGCTGCCAACGGGCAGTTCCGGCGGTCAGGGTGACGTCATGCCTGTTTCCCCACGACGGCCGGCGAGGCTGCAGGGGCGCGTCTTCCGCGGCTCTCACGTCGTCGCTCAAGGCCTGCTCACCCGGACGGAGTTGCGCAGCGCGGCATGGCGCCCCGTGTTTCGGGACGTGTACGCGGATGCCAACCTGACGCTCACCCATCGCACTCGTTGCGCCGCCGCGGCACGGTGGGTGCTGCCACCGGGCGTGGTGATCGCTGGCCGCAGCGCGGCAGCGCTCTACGGCGCCGCATCGGCCGCCGACGCGCAGCCCTTGGAGGTGCTTGTGCCCGCCGGTCAGCGATTCGGGCCGGTATCGGGGTTCGTCGTGCACACCGGCACGCTCGCCAGCACCGACGTGGCGGTACGCCAGGGCGTCCCGCTGACCACGCCGACGCGCACCTGTTGGGATCTGGCCCAGTGGCTGCCGACAGAGGAGGCGGTCGCCATTGTGGACCGCTTTGCCCACCAACACCTGGTGGATCTCGCCCAACTGCACACGGACGCCCGAGCGCAGATCGGTAAGCGGGGCTGGAGAAGCATGGCGAGGGTGGTCGATCTGGCCGACGCCGGGGCGGAGTCGACGCCGGAGTCCCGACTGCGGGTGCGGATCGTGCTCGCCGGGGTCACTACTCCCGTGACCCAGTTCGTCGTGGAGCGCGACGGGAAGTTCCTGGCTCGTCTCGACCTGGCCTGGCCCCATCTCAAGGTGGCGGTCGAGTACGACGGGTTGTGGCACCACGATCCCGAGCAGTTCCACCGCGACCGGCGTCGCCTCAACCGTCTGCTCGGTGAGGACTGGATCGTTCTGCACGTCACCGCGAAGCGGTTCCGCGAGGACTTCGCCGGCTTCCTGACCGAACTCCGCCAAGCCCTGGCTTCTCGCGCCGGTGCCCACCCCCGCTGACCACAACAGCCAAGATCCGCGCAACTTCAGGGATCCTGCTGCCTCGCGAGCTGGTGAGGCAGTTTCCCCGAAACTGCGCGGATCTTGGGGCCGCGATGCGTGGGCACCCGCGTCTGGGGTGCTTTGTCAGGTGGCGGGGAGGTACTTGGCCAGGTCGTCAAGGATCTTGTTGGCGGCGCCGACGCCGATGCCAGTCATCCAGACCTCGTCGGAGACCGGGTACGCCTTGCCGGCCTTGACCGCGCCGAGGCCCTTCCAGAGAGTGCCGCCGGCCACCTTGGTCTGCTCGGCGGCGGCCTTGTCGCCGTACGCGGTCACGAAGATGACGTCGCCGTCGACCTCGTTGATCCGCTCGGGGCTGACCAGGTCGAAGCGCTTGTCTTCCTTGTTGGCGAGCAACTGCCGCTCGGGGCGGCCGAGGCCGGTGTCGCCGATGACGATGCCGGAGAAGGAGTCCGGGCCGTACACCCGGATGTTGCCCGGGATGAACCGCACGATCGACACCTTGCGGGCGGCGGGGTCGCCGAGGGTGGCGCCGAAGTCCTTGGCCCGCTTCTCGTACGCGCCGAGCAGGTCCTTGGCCTGCTGCTCGCGGCCGAGCGCCTTGCCGTCGAGGAGGAAGTTGTCCTTCCAGGTGATGCCCACCTTGTCGGTGAACACGGTGGGCGCGATGGCGGCCAGCTCATCGTAGAACTTCTCCTGGCGGAACTTGCTGCCGAGGATGAGGTCCGGCTTGAGTGCGTTGATCGCCTCCAGGTCGGGCTCGGTGAGCACCCCGACCTCCTTGATGCCGGCGAGCTTGTCCGCGCCGAAGTACGTCGGCCAGCTCTTCGCCTCACCGGCGGTGGCGGCGCCGACGGGGGTGATGCCCAGCGAGAGCGCCGTGTCGATCTTGTCGGTGTCGAGCACGACGACGCGCTTGGGGTCGGCCGGGACCTTGGTGGTGCCCATGGCGTGGGTGATCTCCCGGGTCTCCCCGGTGGCGGAGCCGGCGACCGGGTCGCTCTCACCGCAGGCGGTGAGGCCGGCCCCGAGGGCGACGGCCGCGGCGAGAGCGGCGACGAGACGACGCATCAGAGTCCTTTCGAGGGGTACGTGCCGGCGAGCGGGGTCGCCGCGTCGCCGGTGGCGGGTCGGGCGTCCGGGACGGACGCCGTCGACGAATCGGGGTCGCCCGCGTCAGCGGACGGGGCACCGGCGCCCGACGGCCGGGCGGCGGGGCCGCCGGTGTGCGCGGGCACCACGAGCGGCGCACCGGTGACCGGGCAGGGGACGACGACGCAGGCCAGCCCGAAGACGTCCCGGACCAGGTCCGCGGTGAGGATCTCCCGGGGCGGCCCGGCGGCCACCACCGCGCCGGCGCGCATCGCGATCAGGTGGTCGGCGTAGCGGGCGGCCTGGTTGAGGTCGTGCAGCACGGCGACCACGGTGCGGCCGCGCTCGACGCGTAGCCGGTGCAGCAGGTCCAGCACCTCCACCTGGTGGGCCAGGTCGAGGAAGGTGGTCGGTTCGTCCAGCAGCAGGGCGTCGGTGTCCTGGGCCAGGGTCATGGCGATCCACACGCGTTGCCGCTGGCCGCCGGAGAGGCTGTCCACCGGCCGGTCGGCCAGGTCGGCCACGTCCGCCATGGTCATCGCCTCGTCCACCGCCGCGCCGTCGGACGACGACCACTGCCGCCACCACCGCTGGTACGGCTGTCGGCCGCGCCCGACCAGGTCGGCCACGGTGACGCCCTCGGGCACCAGCGGGCTCTGCGGCAGGACGCCGAGCCGGCGGGCCACGTCGCGGGTGGGCAGGTCACGGATGGCGGCGCCGTCCAGCAGGACCGTGCCGCGTCGCGGGGTGAGCAGCCGGGCCATCGTGCGCAACAGGGTGGACTTGCCGCAGGCGTTGGGGCCGACGATGACGGTGAACGCGTCGGTCGGCAGGTCCAGGGTGAGCCCGTCGAGCACGGTCCTCTCGTCGTAGCCGACGACCAGGTCGCGGGTGGAGAGCATCACACGACTCCTTGAGGGCGTCACGACGACCGCCGCCGTCCACGAAGCAACAGGAAGATCAGGTACGGGCCGCCGATCGCGGCGGTCAGCACACCGGCCGGCAGTTGGGTGGGTGCGAACAGGCGCCGGCCGGCCAGGTCGGCCAGCACCAGCAGCAGCGCGCCGAGCAGGGCGGCGCAGACCAGCGGGGGCCGTTCGGCGCGGACCAGCCGGCGGGCCAGTTGAGGTGCGACGAGCGCCACGAAGTCGACGGCGCCGACCTGGGCGGTGACCATGGCGGCGACGAGCACGCCGGTGCCGGCGAGCCCGATCCGGCGGGCCACCGGACGCAGCCCGACGCCGCGCGCGGTGTCGTCGTCCAGGGCGGTGCTGTTCAGGGCCCAGCCGGCCCAGGCCAGCACCGGCAGCAGCACCAGCAGGGTGCCGGCGATCCAGCCGGCCTCGGTCCAGCCCTTGCCGGCGAGGGTGCCGATCAGCCAGATCTGCGCCCGCAGGCCGTCGATCGGGTCGGCGGTGAGCATGACCACCTCGGTGAGCGCCCGGAAGGCGAACGCGACCGCCACGCCGGCGAGGACGAACCGCTGCGCGGCCAGTCCGTGCCGGGCGCCGAGGGCGAACAGCAGCACCGCCGCCAGCAGGCCGCCGACCAGCGCGCTCGGCGCCACCAGCACCGCCGCCGCGCCGCTGGTCAGCGCCACGGTCGCGGCGAGGCCGGCGCCCTGGGTGATGCCGATGACGTCCGGGCTCGCGAGGGGGTTGCGCGCCACGCTCTGGATCAGCGTGCCGGCCACGCCGAAGGCCGCCCCGGCCACCGCGGCCAGCACGATCCGGGGCAACCGCAGATCAAGGACAACGAGGTCGTACGGGGTGCCGGCGCCGGAGAGCGCGCGCAGCACGTCGGCCGGGGCGACGTACGGGGTTCCCAGGGACAGGCTGAGCAGCATCGCGAGCAGGAGCAGCACGGTCAGCACGGCGGCGACCAGCACCGCCCGGCGGCGGATCTGCAGGCTGACCGGGCCGACCCGCAGCAGTGACCGCCCCGGCAGCCGTGCGGAGCCGCCACCGGCCGAGGCGGCGGGGCCGGCCGGGCCGGGGACCGGGCGCTGGGTGGTCGTCACGCGGTCACCACCCGGGCGCGGCGGACCAGCACGGCCAGCAGCGGCGCGCCGAGCAGGGCGGTGATGATCCCGGCCGGTATCTCGCCGGGCGGGGCGACGAGCCGGCCGACGACGTCGGCGCCGAGCAGCAACGCGGGCCCGAGCAGGGCGGAGACGGCGAGGGTCCAGCGGTGGTCCGCACCGACCAGGGCGCGGGCCAGGTGCGGCACGGCCAGCCCGACGAAGGCGACCGGTCCGGCGGCGGCCACCGCGGCGCCGGTCAGCAGCACCGCGGCGAGGCCACCGGTGAGGCGGACCAGCCCGATGCGGTGGCCCAGCCCTCGGGCCACGTCGTCGCCGAGAGCCAGCGCGTCCAGGCCCCGGGCCACCAGCGCCGCCAGCAGCAGCCCGACGAGGACGAACGGCAACACCTGGGCGGTGACGCCGAGGTCCCGGCCGGCCAACCCGCCGACGACCCAGAACCGGTACTCCTCGAAGGTGCGGGCGTCGATACTGAGCAGCGCGTACACCCCGGAGGCGAGACTGGCGTCGAGCGCCGCGCCGACCAGCGCGAGGGTGACCGGGCTCGCGCCCTCGCGGGCCCGGCTGGCGATGGCGAAGACCAGCAGCCCGGCGACCAGTGCCCCGGCGATGCCGAACCAGACGTAGCCGGCGAGTGTGCCGACGCCGAAGACGGAGATGGCGAGCACCACGCCGAACGACGCGCCGGCGCTGATGCCGAGGATGCGGGGCTCGGCGAGGGGGTTGCGGGTGAGCGCCTGGAACAGCACCCCGGCCACGGCGAGCGCGAGCCCGACAGCGAGGCCCAGGGCGGTACGCGGCATGCGCAGTTCCCGGACGATCGTGCTCGCGTCGCTGCCGTCCGGCGCGACGAGGGCGTGCCAGACCGCATCCACACCGAGTGGCCGGCTGCCCAGCGCGAAGCTCGCCAGCACGGCGAGCAGCAGCACCAGTGCCGCCCCGACGGTGACGGCCACCCGTCGGCCGGTACGGGCACCGGACCGGTTGCGGGCCGGCGTCGGCCGGTCGACGAGGGTGGTCACGAGCCTCCTGCACGTTCGAGCTTAGGTTCGCCTAACCTTAGCCGACCTGCAGAAAGTGACCTAACCGGCGTCGGTCGATACCGAAGCGGACGCCTCCGGTTCGCGCCGTCCCCGGCCGCCGCGCCCATCGCGCCATAGGGTGTGACCATGCGATTCGACCAGCACACGGTCGTCCTCCTGGTCCGGCCGTCGGATCCGCCGGACCTGCCACCGGAGGCGATCGACCGGGTGCAGAGCGCCCACCTGGCCCACCAGGCGGGGTTCGTGGAGCAGGGGCTGGTGCTGGCGGCCGGGCCGTTCCTGGACGCCGACGACGGCCAGCTACGGGGCTTCGTCGTGTTCTCGATCTCCCCGGACGAGGTGCGCGCGCTCTACGCCGACGATCCGGCCGTCCGCGCCGGCCTGCTCGTCGCACGGGTGACGAGTTGGATGGTGCCGGAGGGCAACGTGCGGTTCGAGAGCGTGCCGATGCCCCGGTCGATGCTGGAGGCGGCCTCCGGCGACTGAGGCCAGCCGAGCTCGTCAGCCGAGCAGGCCCTCGATCGGGACCACCCGCAGGTCGTCCCCCTCGCCGACGATCACCCGCAGCGACGGAAAGTAGGCGGCGAGCACCTGCCCGCACCGGTCGCACGGCTCGACGACCTCGCGTCCCCGGTCGGTGACCGTGACGATCGTCTCCAACTCGGTCACGCCCTGCGTGGCGGCGGTGCCGATCACGACCAGTTCCGCGCAGATGTCCCCTTTGTCGTGCTGGACGTTCACGCCGGAGAACACCCGCCCGTCGGCGGTCCGGGCGGCCGACGCGCCGGTATGGCGCTGGCTGCGGCACCGCAGTTTGGCGACCGCCGTGGCGGCCTGCACCAACGCCCGGTCGGTGTCCCGCAGCTCCATCCCGGCCCCCCAGCGCTCGACGTCGGCCGCAACTCTAGACGGCCGTCCCCGCGCTGCCGCACCCCTCGCGCGGTAACCCAGGGGCGATCCGCCGCCGCGCTGCCTATCCTTGGGCACGACATGCAGAATCCAGCCGCCTCCGCCGCGACCGATCCCGTCCGCGAGCTGCACCGCCGCCTCACTCCCCTGATGTTCCGCGACCAGCGCCGGCTCCAGCGGCGCCTCGACGGTGCCCGCAAGCTGCGCGACCCGCAGCGCCGGGAGGCGGCGCTGACCGAGATCACCGCCGAGCTGACCCGGGCCGAGCAACGGCTGGCTGCCCGGCGGGCGGCGGTGCCGGTGATCACGTACCCGGCCGGGTTGCCGGTCAGCGAGCGCAAGGACGACATCGCCGCCGCCATCCGTGATCACCAGGTGGTGATCGTGGCCGGCGAGACCGGCTCCGGCAAGACGACCCAGATCCCCAAGATCTGCCTGGAGCTGGGGCGCGGCGTGCACGGCCTGATCGGGCACACCCAGCCCCGCCGGTTGGCCGCCCGGACGGTGGCCGACCGCATCGCCGACGAGCTGGGCACTGAGCTGGGCGACGTGGTCGGCTACAAGGTGCGCTTCACCGACCAGGTCAGCGAGCGCAGCCTGGTGAAGCTGATGACCGACGGCATCCTGCTGGCCGAGTTGCAGACCGACCGGATGCTGCGCCAGTACGACACGTTGATCATCGACGAGGCGCACGAGCGCAGCCTCAACATCGACTTCATCCTCGGGTACCTGCGGGAGCTGCTGCCCCGGCGTCCCGACCTCAAGGTGATCATCACCTCGGCGACCATCGAGACCGACCGCTTCGCCCGGCACTTCGCCGGCCCGCCCACGGCCGACGAGCCGCAGGGCGTGCCCGCGCCGGTGGTCGAGGTCTCCGGGCGCACCTACCCGGTGGAGGTGCGCTACCGGCCGCTGGTCGAGGTCGCCGACGGCGAGGAGGAGGGCGACGGCGACGAGGAGAACGTCCGCGACCAGATCCAGGCGATCGGCGACGCCGTCGAGGAGCTGGCCGCCGAGGGCCCCGGCGACATCCTGGTCTTCCTCAGCGGCGAGCGGGAGATCCGCGACACCGCCGACGCGCTGGGCAAGCTGGTACAGAAGAAGCGCTCCCTGCTCGGCACCGAGATCCTGCCGCTGTACGCCCGGCTGTCCAGCGCCGAGCAGCACCGGGTCTTCGCCGCGCACAGCTCGCGCCGGGTGGTGCTCGCCACCAACGTCGCGGAGACCTCGCTGACCGTGCCCGGGATCAAGTACGTGGTCGACCCGGGCACCGCCCGCATCTCCCGCTACTCCAGTCGGCTCAAGGTGCAGCGGCTGCCGATCGAGCCGGTCTCCCAGGCGTCGGCCAACCAGCGCAAGGGCCGCTGCGGGCGGACGTCCGACGGCATCTGCATCCGCCTCTACGACGAGCAGGACTTCCTGTCCCGCCCCGAGTTCACCGACCCGGAGATCCTGCGCACCAACCTGGCGTCGGTCATCCTCCAGATGACCGCGATCGGGCTCGGCGACCTGGCGGCGTTCCCGTTCATCGACCCGCCGGACAAGCGCAACATCACCGACGGCGTCAACCTGCTGCACGAGCTGGGCGCGCTGGACCCGACCGAGGCCGACCCGGCGAAGCGGCTCACCGCGCTGGGCCGGCGGCTGGCCCAGCTACCGGTCGACCCCCGCCTGGCCCGGATGGTGGTCGAGGGCGAACGCAACGGTTGCGCCACCGAGGTGCTGGTGATCGCCGCCGCGCTCTCCATCCAGGACCCGCGCGAACGGCCGGCGGAGAAGCAGGCCCAGGCCGACCAGGCGCACGCCCGGTTCGCCGACAAGGAGTCGGACTTCGTCGCGTACCTCAACCTGTGGCGCTACCTGCGCGAGCAGCAGCGGGAGCTGTCGTCCAGCGCGTTCCGCCGGATGTGCAAGGCGGAGTACCTGAACTACCTGCGGATCCGCGAGTGGCAGGACATCGTCAGCCAGTTGCGCCAGGTGCTGCGTACCCCGGCGGAGAGCGACCGGCGGGGTGGGCGGCCGGCGCGCGACACCTCGGACGAGGCGGATGCCGGCCGGGGCCGGCGCGGTGGCGCGGACCTGCCGGAGGAGATCGACACCCCGAAGGTGCACCAGTCGCTGCTGCCGGGTCTGCTGTCGCACATCGGGCTGAAGGACACCCAGAAGCACGAGTACCTGGGAGCGCGGGGCGCGAAGTTCGCGCTCTTCCCCGGGTCGGCGTTGTTCAAGAAGCCGCCGCGCTGGGTGATGGCCGCCGAGCTGGTGGAGACCTCCCGGCTCTGGGGCCGCATCGCCGGCCGGATCGAGCCGGAGTGGGTCGAGCCGCTCGCGCAGCACCTGGTCAAGCGCAGCTACAGCGAGCCGCACTGGGAGAAGAAGCAGGCCGCGGTGATGGCCTACGAGAAGGTCACCCTGTACGGCATCCCCCTGGTCACCTCCCGCAAGGTCAACTTCGGGCGGATCGACCCGGCGCTGAGTCGGGAGCTGTTCATCCGGCACGCCCTCGTCGAGGGCGACTGGCAGACGCACCACCGGTTCTGGGCGGACAACAAGCGCCTGCTCGCCGAGATCGAGGAGCTGGAGAGCCGGGCGCGACGCCGGGACATCCTGGTCGACGACGAAACCATCTTCGGCTTCTACGACCAGCGGATTCCGGCCGACGTGTCCTCCGGCCGGCACTTCGACAGCTGGTGGAAGAACACCCGCCGGGACCAGCCCGACCTGCTCACCTTCACCCGCGAACTGCTCATCAACGACGGCCGGGCCGGGGTGGACGAGAGCGACTACCCCGACGAGTGGCAGGCCGACGGGGTGAGTCTGCCGCTGACCTACCGCTTCGAGCCGGGCACGCCGACCGACGGCGTCACCGTGGACATCCCGCTGCCGCTGCTCAACCAGGTGCCGGCAGAGACGTTCGACTGGCAGGTGCCGGGGCTGCGCGAGGAGACGGTGATCGCGCTGATCCGCTCGCTGCCCAAGGCGATCCGCCGCAACTTCGTGCCGGTGCCGGACTACGCGCGGGCCGCGCTCGCCGCGATCACACCCGGCGAGGAGCCGTTGCTGGACGCGCTCACCCGCCAACTGCGGCGGATGACCGGCGTCACCGTGCCCCGCGACGCCTGGGAGCCGGGCAAGCTGCCGGCACACCTGCGGGTCACCTTCCGGGTGCTCGACGCCGACGAGAAGCCGGTCGCCGAGGGCAAGGACCTGCCGGCCCTGCAACGCCAACTGCGCCAGGAGGTACGCCAGGTGGTGGCGGCCGCCGCGCCGGAGGTCGCCCGGACGGGGCTGCGCGAGTGGAGCATCGACGATCTTCCGCGCACCATCGAGCAGGTGCGCGCCGGCTACGCGGTGACCGCGTACCCGGCGCTTGTCGACGAGGGCGCCACGGTCGGGGTGAAGGTGTTCGACTCCCCCGCCGAGGCGGAGGCGGCGCACTGGGCGGGTACCCGCCGGTTGCTGCGGCTCACCGTGCCGTCCCCGGCCCGGTTCCTCCAGGGCCGACTCAGCAACGAGGCGAAGCTGGCGCTGAGTCGCAACCCGCACGGCGGCGTGCAGGAGTTGATCGAGGACGCGGCGGGCGCGGCCATCGACCGGCTGATCGAGGACGCCGGTGGGCCGGCGTGGGACGCCGAGGGGTTCGCGGCGCTGCGCGAGAAGGTCCGCGCCGACCTGGTCGACACCGTCGTCGAGGTGATGGACCGGGTCCGCCGGGTCCTCGCCGCCGCGTACGCCGTCGAACAGCGACTCGGCGCCACCCGCAACCTCGCCGTGGTGGCCGCGCTCGCCGACATCCGCAAGCAGCTCGCCGGGCTGGTGCACGCCGGTTTCATCACCGAGACCGGGTACGCCCGCCTGCCCGACCTGCTGCGCTACCTGACCGCCATCGAGCGCCGGCTGGACCGCCTGGGCGGCAACCCCCAGCGGGACCGGCAGCAGCAGGACCGGATCGCGGCGGTGCAGAAGGAGTACGACGACCTGCTCGCCGCCCTGCCGCCGGCACGCCGGCAGGAGGCGGCCGTCCGGCAGATCCGCTGGATGATCGAGGAGTTGCGGGTGAACGTCTTCGCCCAGGCGCTGGGCACCCCGTACCCCGTCTCCGAACAGCGGATCTACCGGGCGATGGACGACGCCGAGGGCCGCTGAGACCGACGGACCGGCCGGACGCGACGGCGGCCGGCCGGGCCTGAGGGCTTCACAGTGGTTCCACGCCGGGCGGAAGCTCGCCCCGGTCGATCGCCGACTGGATGTAGTCGAGCAGGATCCGCCGCAGTTCCCGACCCGCGTGGGTCGGCACGATGTCGCGGCGGCGGGCCACCGCGATGGTCCGCCGCACCCCGGGCGGAGCGAGGGGCGTGATCCGCACGCCCGGCCTGCGGGCCAGCACGATGCCCGGCACGAGCGCGATGCCCAGCCCCGCCTCGACGAAGCTGAGCACCGCGTCCATCTCACCGCCGTCCACCGCGAAGCTCGGTTCGAAGCCCGCCTCGCGGCACGCCTGGATGGTTGCGTCGCGCAGGTCGTAGCCCTCGCGGAACATCACCATCGGCTGGTCGCGCAGGTCGGTGATGCGCAGCTCGCCGGTCGGCGACGCGGTGGGCACCTCCCCCACCGAGGCCACCACCAGGCTCTCCCGCAGGATCGGGTCGACCCGCAGGCCCGGGTCCGCGCCCTGGGCCGGCATGATGATCAGGGCCAGGTCGAGGTCACCGCGGAGCAGGTTCCGGACGAGATCCTGCGAGCCGCCCTCCTCGACGCGTAGGTCGACGGTGGGATGCGCGTCGCGGAACCGGCGCAGAACGGGCGGGGCGAGCGAGGTGGCGAGGCTCGGGGTCGCGCCGAGCCGGACGCGACCCCGCCGGAGCCCGACCAGCTCCTGCACCTCCCGGGTCGCGGTCTCCACGTCGGCGAGGATCCGGGTCGCCAACGGCAGGAGCACCTCGCCGGCCGCGGTGAGGGCGATGTTGCCCCGTACCCGCTCGAACAGCGGTGCCCCGAGGTCGGTCTCCAGAGCGTGAATTTGCTTACTGAGAGAAGGCTGAGTGATGCCGACGATGTCGGCGGCTTGGGTGAAATGTCGTACTTCGGCCACCGCAACGAAGTACCGGAGCTGATGGAGCTGCATCTACATAGCCTAAGGCTATTAACACTGCGAGTTTGATGCATTGGACGACTGATCGAAGTGCTCCTAGCGTCGGTCCCGTGGTAATGACGAAAACTCGGTCGCCCATTCGCTCGAACGTCGGCCTCAAGGCCGTCATGGCGGTGACGGGCATCCTGCTGGTGCTGTTCCTGATCGCGCACATGCTCGGGAACCTGAAGGTGTTCACGGGGGAGACCTCGTTCGACCACTACGCGCACTGGCTGCGTGACATCGGCAAGCCGTTGCTGCCCGGTGTCTGGTTCCTGTGGATCCTGCGCACCGTCCTCGTGGTGGCCGTCGTCGCCCACATCTGGGCCGCCACCGTGCTGGCGTTGCGCGCCCGCGCCGCCCGCCCGGTGAAGTACGCCCACCGCAAGAAGGTCCGGGGCAGCTACGCGGCCCGCACCATGCGCTGGGGTGGCGTGATCATCCTGCTGTTCGTGATCTACCACCTCCTGGACCTGACCACCGGCACGCTCAACCCGGTCGGCAACGAGGGCAAGCCCTACGGCAACGTCGTCGCCGACTTCGCGCCGGAGCGCTGGTACGTCACGCTCTTCTACACCCTGGCGATCGTCACGCTCGGCTTCCACCTGCGCCACGGCGCGTTCAGCGCGTTCCGCAGCCTCGGCCAGCAGACGCCCCGGGGCGAGCGTCGGGCGCGCAACGCCGCGCTCGTCTTCGCCGTGGTGCTCTGCGCCGGATACCTGGTGGTCCCGTTCGCCGTTCTCACCGGATTGGTGTCCTGACATGGAACTCTTCACCGAGGGCGACCCGATCGCCGACACGAAGGCTCCCGCCGGCCCGATCGAGAAGCGCTGGGAGACCCGGCGCTTCGAGGCCAAGCTGGTCAACCCGGCCAACCGCCGCAAGATGACCGTGATCGTGGTCGGCACCGGCCTGGCCGGCGGCTCGGCCGCGGCGACGCTGGCCGAGCAGGGCTACCACGTCAAGTCCTACTGCTACCAGGACAGCCCGCGCCGGGCGCACTCGATCGCCGCGCAGGGCGGCATCAACGCCGCGAAGAACTACCGCAACGACGGCGACTCGGTGCACCGGCTGTTCTACGACACCGTCAAGGGCGGCGACTTCCGCTCCCGGGAGTCGAACGTGCACCGCCTGGCCGAGGTGTCGGTCAACATCATCGACCAGTGCGTCGCCCAGGGCGTGCCGTTCGCCCGCGAGTACGGCGGCCTGCTGGACACCCGATCCTTTGGCGGCGCCCAGGTGCAGCGCACCTTCTACGCCCGGGGTCAGACGGGCCAGCAGCTGCTGCTCGGCGCGTACCAGGCCCTGGAGCGGCAGATCGGCCTGGGCAACGTCGAGATGAACTCCCGGCACGAGATGCTGGAGCTGGTCATCGTCGACGGCAAGGCCCGCGGCATCGTCGTCCGCGACCTGGTCACCGGCGAGATCAGCACCGAGATGGCCGACGCGGTCGTGCTCGCCTCCGGCGGCTACGGCAACGTCTTCTACCTCTCTACCAACGCCAAGGGCTGCAACGTCACCGCCACCTGGCGGGCGCACCGCAAGGGCGCGTACTTCGCCAACCCCTGCTACACGCAGATCCACCCGACCTGCATCCCCGTCTCCGGCGACCACCAGTCGAAGCTGACGCTGATGAGCGAGTCGCTGCGCAACGACGGCCGGGTCTGGGTGCCGAAGACCAAGGGCGACGACCGCAACCCGCGCGACATTCCGGAGGACGAGCGGGACTACTACCTCGAGCGGATCTACCCCTCCTTCGGCAACCTGGTCCCCCGCGACATCGCCTCCCGCGCCGCGAAGAACGTGTGCGACGAGGGTCGGGGCGTCGGGCCGACCAAGCTCGGCGTCTACCTCGACTTCGCCGACGCGATCGGCCGGCTGGGCCGCAACGCCATCGAGGCAAAGTACGGCAACCTCTTCGAGATGTACGAGCGGATCACCGGCGAGGACCCGTACGAGGTGCCGATGCGGATCTACCCCGCCGTGCACTACACGATGGGCGGCCTGTGGGTCGACTACGACCTCCAGTCGAGCATCCCGGGCCTGTTCGTGATCGGCGAGGCGAACTTCTCCGACCACGGCGCGAACCGCCTCGGCGCCTCGGCGCTGATGCAGGGCCTGGCCGACGGCTACTTCGTGCTGCCCACCACGATCGCCAACTACCTGGCCTCGGGCCCGCTGGAGAAGGTCGACGCCAGCCACCCGGCGGCGGTCGAGGCGCGTACCGACGTCGAGGACCGGATCCAGCGGCTGCTGGCCGTCAACGGGGACCGGACCGTGGACTCCTTCCACCGTGAGCTGGGCCAGATCATGTGGGAGCACTGCGGCATGGAGCGCAGCGAGGCCGGGCTGCGCAAGGCGATCGGCGAGATCCGCGACCTGCGCGACGCGTTCTGGCAGCGGGTCAAGGTGTCCGGCACGGGCGAGGAGCTGAACCAGTCGCTGGAGAAGGCCGGCCGGGTAGCCGACTTCTTCGAGCTGGCCGAACTGATGTGCATCGACGCCCTGCACCGCGAGGAGTCCTGCGGAGGGCACTTCCGGGCCGAGCACCAGACCCCCGACGGTGAGGCGCAGCGCGACGACGACCGGTTCGCGTACGTGGCGGCCTGGGAGTTCACCGCCACCGGTGAGCCCTCGGTCCTGCACAAGGAAGACCTGAAGTTCGAATACGTCCACCCCACGCAGCGGAGCTACAAGTGAACCTGACCCTGCGCATCTGGCGCCAGAAGGGCCCTGAGGACAAGGGTCGGATGGTGACCTACCCGGTCAACGACGTGTCCCCGGACATGTCGTTCCTGGAGATGCTCGACGTGCTCAACGAGCGGCTGATCCTCGACGGCGAGGACCCGGTGGCGTTCGACCACGACTGCCGCGAAGGCATCTGCGGCATGTGCGGCCTGATGATCAACGGTGACGCGCACGGGCCGCAGCGCGGCACCACCGCCTGCCAACTGCACATGCGGCAGTTCACCGACGGCGAGACGATCGACATCGAACCGTGGCGGGCCAGCGCCTTCCCGGTCATCAAGGACCTGGTGGTCAACCGGGGCGCCTTCGACAAGATCATCGCTGCCGGTGGCTACATCACCGCGCCGACCGGCAGCGCACCCGAGGCGCACTCCACCCCGGTCGCCAAGGCCAACGCGGACGCCGCCTTCGAGTCGGCCGCCTGCATCGGCTGCGGCGCGTGCGTGGCGGCCTGCCCGAACGGCTCCGGCATGCTCTTCACCGCCGCCAAGCTCACCCAGCTCTCGCTGCTGCCGCAGGGCCAGCCGGAGCGCTACACCCGGGTGATCGGCATGGTCGACGCGCACGACGAGGCCGGTTTCGGCGGCTGCACCAACGCCGGCGAGTGCACGGTGGCCTGCCCGAAGGGCATTCCGCTGAACACGATCGGCCGGCTCAACCGCGACTACCTCGCGGCCACCACGAAGGGCGGCAACACCCCCGGCTCCTGACCCGCCGCCCCGGCCACCCCCGGCCCTTTCTAGCCACTCCTGGCCACCCTGACCGCCGTGCCCCGACCCTCGGGGCACGGCGGTCAGGCGTTCGGTGGGCACCCGCCGAACGCAGCGACCGTCCCGGTCCGACTCCAGCCCTTACCCCGGGCCGGCCCTGGCCCTGGCCCGGTGGGCCTGGCCCGAGCGCAAGATCCACTCGATATCGCCGATGTGGCGGTGCCCGAGGGGCTCGGATGCCGCCGCATCGGCGTAACGGAGTCGATCATGCTGCCGCACCCTCGGCGTACGTGCCGCTTCGGTCCAGCGCGGTTGACAAAAAGGGTGAATGCCCGCGATTTTCGCCACCTCCGGGGGCGTTAGACGGGCAGCACGACCAGATCGACTCGGGTTCCAGGAAGTCGGGCTGTCCCGGCGCCCACGACACCCCGACTTCCTGGAACCCGAGTCGATCAAGAGGCGACCGCCTTTCCATCGGGGCAGGAGCACATTGCGGCCACCCCCGCACGGGCCAGCGACCACCGCGCCCAGCGACGAACACACCGACAGCCGCCCAGCCCGGACCACGAACGGCCAACCCAACCCCGACCGCACGGACGGCAACCCAACACGAACCACGAACGGCCACGCCAGCCCGAACGCACGCAGGACCCAGCCCAGACCACGAACGGCGCCAGCAGCGAGCACACGCACCAGGACCCGCCCCGACCACGAACGGCACGCCAACCCGAACGCACGCACGACCCAGCCCAGTCCACGAACGGCGTCAGCAGCGAACGCACGGACGGCGACCAGCGCGGGCTGGGGGCGACCGTGCCCGGCGCAGGGCGGTCAGGCTTGATCCCTGCGCCGGG
>NZ_JBEXHY010000042.1:0-47709 GCF_040608295.1 Micromonospora sp. NPDC005197
CGACGGCCACCCCGGTGCCGTCGGCGTCGCCGCCCAGCGACGCGCGGTACGGGCTGCGGGACGGTTGGACCTGGCACGTCGACCCGACCGGCTTTCGCATCGCGGCGCCGGTGGCCTGGGCACGCTGGACCGAAGGGGCGGTGACCTGCTTCCGGGAGCCCAGCGGGGCCCGGGTGCTCAGCGTCGAGGCGGGGCCGCCGCAGGTCGATCCGGTGGCGCACTGGAAGGCCGAGGAGAAGCGGCTCGTCGCCGGTGGCGCGCTGCCGGGCTACCGCAAGGTGGACATCTCGGCGCTCGACGTCTTCGACGGCGGGGCCCTCTGGGAGTGCAGTTGGGAGAACGCCGCCGGTGAGCGGGTGCACAGCATCCGGCTGCTCGCCAACACCTCGGCCGGGCGCGCCTACACCGTCTCGTGGTTGACAAAAGAGTTCGACTGGCAGGTCAACGCGGCATACTTCGTGATGATCCGGCAGAGCTTCACGCCCACCCTCTGACACTGTCCGATGTGGACCGCATGACTGACGCCCCTGCGACACCGGCGCTGGCTACAGTGGCGTAGTTTTGGCGCTCAAGATCCCTGGGGAGGGTGAGCCGAGATGATGGGACCGTCGCACGCGCTGTCCGGCGCGGCGGTATGGCTGGCCGGGTCCTGGGCGCTGGACCAGTTCGCCGACTACCACCAGTCGCCGCTGGCGCTGGCGGTGGGCACGGCGGTGTGCGCGGGCGGAGCGCTCTTTCCCGACCTGGACCTGTCCGGCAAGGTGACCCGCAACCAGGGTGGCGCCACCGTCGCCCGTACGTTCGGGGTCTTCTCGCTCTTCGTCGCCGAGGTGATGGAGAAGATCTCGCTCGGTGTCTACTACGCGACGAAGCTCAGCAAGGATCCGCGTCGCAACAACGGGCACCGGACGCTCACCCACACGCTTCCGTTCACGCTGCTGGTCGGCTGGGGCACCACCGCCCTCTGCGCCGCGTACGGCAAGTGGGCGGTGATCACGATCCTGTTCTTCATGTTCGGTCTCGCCCTGCGCGGGCTCTTCGACGAGTGGGCCGAACGGGCCGGCTGGGTGATCGTGACGCTCGCGTCGGCCGGCGCGGCCTGGTTCACCTTCGCCAACCTGCCGGGTGGGCGGGGCTACCCCCTGATCGGCACGGCCGTCGGGGTGGGCTGCTTCGTGCACATCCTCGGCGATATGATCACCAGAGCCGGGGTGCCGATCCTCTGGCCGATCCCGATCCGCCGACGCATGTGGACGATGATCGGCCTGCCCAACAGCATCGCGCTGCGGACCGGCAGCAAGACCGAGGTCGTCGTGCTGCGCGCCGTGCTGACCGTGGTCTCGGTGCTCGCCACCGCCGGCCTGATCGCGCCATCGGTGCTGCAACGGTTCAACATCGACGTATGACCCACGCCGCCCCCGCGTCACCCCCGGCGGAGAGCCCGCCGCCACCGCCGGCCGAGGACGCGCGGGTGCCGGAGTTCTGGCGCGCGCTGGGACTTCCCGGACTGGCGGACGTGCACGTGCACTTCCTGCCGCCGAGGCTGCTGCGCCGCGTGTGGGAGTACTTCGACGCCGCCGGGCCGCTGGTCGGCACCGAGTGGCCGATCCGCTACCGGTGGAGCGACGCGGACCGCGTCGCCCACCTGCGCCACCTCGGGGTACGGGCGTTCAGCGCGCTGGCGTACCCCCATCGACCGGGCATGGCGGCGGACCTCAACCGCTGGACGCTGCAGTTCGCTCGGGACACCCCGGGCTGCCTGCCCTCGGCGACCTTCTTCCCCGAGCCCGGCGCCGCCGCGTACGTCGAGGCCGCGCTGGCCGACGGAGCCCGGCTGTTCAAGGTGCACGTGCAGGTCGGCGGCTTCTCCCCCACCGACCCGGCACTGGACGAGGTGTGGGGGACGCTGACCGACGCCGAGGTGCCGGTGGTCGTGCACGCCGGGCACGCCCCGGTGGGGACGACACACACCGGGCCCGCCCCGTTCGCCGACCTGCTCGCCCGTCACCCCCGGCTGGCCGCCGTGGTGGCGCACCTCGGCGCGCCGGACTACCGGGCCTTCCTCGACCTCGCCGAGGCGTACGAACGGGTCCGGCTGGACACCACCATGGCGTTCACGCCGTTCTTCGACCGGTTCGTGCCCTTTCCCGCTGACGAGTTGCCCCGACTGCGCGACCTGGGCCTCGCCGGCAAGGTGCTGCTGGGCAGCGACTTCCCCAACATCCCCTACCCGTACGCCGACCAGCTGACCGGGCTGGCCCGGCTGGACCTCGGTGACGACTGGCTACGCGCGGTCTGCTGGAACAACGCCGCCACCCTGTTCGACCTGCCGTAAAGCGCCCCAGCCGGGGCCGCCCCAGCCGGGCCAGTGGGCCCGACTTGTTTTCGACATCGGCTATTGACGTCGCCGTAACAGGTGGCCTAGCGTCTGTCGAAACGCTTCGTCGAAACGCTTCGACGATCATTCGGGAGCGATCCCACGCCGGGCCGGAGGAGGTGCGCGGTGGCCACGATGCACGACGTCGCCCGCCTTGCGCAGGTCTCGGTCAGCACCGTGTCGTACGTGCTCACCGGCACCCGGCCGATCTCCCAGGCCACCCGGGACAAGGTGCTCGCCGCGATGGCCGAGCTCGACTACCAGCCCAACGCCATGGCCCGCGGGCTGGCCAGCCGGCGCAGCCGCATCCTGGGCCTGCTGATGCCGATGGACGAGCGCGGCCTGGGCGCGACCGAGACCGCGTTCGTCACCGGCGCCGCCGCCGCGGCCAGCGCCGTCGGCTATCACCTGGTGCTCTCGCCGGTCGGCGGCGGCAACCTCGACGACCTGCGGCGGCTGGCCAGCCAGCGGATGCTCGACGGCGTCGTGCTGATGGAGGTGCAGCTCGCCGACGAGCGGGTCACCGTGCTCCAGGAGGCGGGCGTGCCGCTGGTGCTGATCGGGCGCACCGGCGACACCACCGGGCTCTCCTACGTCGACATCGACTTCGAGCAGACCGTGCGGGAGGCCGTCGCGCACCTGGTCGGCCTGGGGCACCGCCACGTCGTCTACGTCAACCACTCGGCCGCCACGCTCGCCAGCGGCTACGGTCCCGCGTTACGCACCCGGGACGCGTTCGTCACGGCGATGACCGGGCACGGCCTGGAGCCGGTCATGATTCCGGCCGAGGACAGCGCCGCCGGTGGGCGGGCCGCCCTGGCCGCCGCGTTCGCGCGGACGCCGGAGCTGACCGCCGTGCTGGCGATGAACGAGACCGCGATCTTCGGCATCCTCGGCGAGCTGACCGGACGGGGGCTGTCGGTCCCCGACGACGTCTCGGTCGTCTCGATGGTCACCTCGCCACAGGTCGCCGAGTTGGCCACCCCGGCGCTGACCGCGATGACGTCGCCCGGGTCGACCCTGGGCCGGATCGCGATCGAGGCGCTGGTGCGCCACCTGGACGGGCCCGGCCACGAGCGCCACCAGCAACTGCTGCCGTGCGCGCTGGAGATCCGGGGATCGACCGCCGGGCCACGTCGGCCGGCACGAGTAACCACCGAACCATCCCCGACGGGCGGGGGCTGACCAGCGAAAACGGCCCGCCGCCGCGCGGCAACGCGACGACGGACCCAGTGAAGTACCGGGCTCGATACTCAACGAGGAGGATAGCAATGCAGCGATTCCGCCGGATCGTCGCGGCGATCGCCCTGGCGGCGACCGCGACGACCACCGTGGCCGCGTGCGGCGGCGGCGAGAGCGAGGACGACAGCGGGGCCAAGACCCTCAAGCTCTGGCACTACGAGAGCGAGAACAGCGCGATGGGGGTCGGCTGGAACCGGGCGATCGAGATCTTCAAGGCCGAGCACCCGGGCGTCGAGGTGCGCTTCGAGCGCAAGGCGTTCGAGCAGATCCAGCAGAACGCCGGCATGATCATCAACTCGTCCGAGGGCCCGGACATCATGGAGTACAACAAGGGCAACGCGACGGCCGGCCTGCTGTCGTCGCAGGGTCTGCTCACCGATCTGAGCGCCGAGGCCGACAAGCGCGGCTGGGCCGGCAAGCTCAGCCCCAGCCTCCAGACCACCGCCCGGTACAGCGACAAGGGCGTGATGGGGTCGGGCAACTGGTTCGGCGTGCCGAACTACGGCGAGTACGTCACGGTCTACTACAACAAGGACCTGTTCGACCGCAACGGCGTCAAGGTGCCGACCAGCATGGCTGAGATGACCGCCGCGATGGACACCTTCGTCGGCAAGGGCGTCACGCCGCTGGGCATGGCCGGCGCGGAGTACCCGGCCGGGCAGCTCTTCTACCAGTTGGCGCTCTCCAAGGCCGACCGGCAGTTCGTCGACAACTACCAGCTCTACAAGAACCCGGTCGACTTCAAGGCCGACCCGCTGAAGTACGGCGCGGACACCTTCGCCGAGTGGGTGCGCAAGGGCTACGTGGCCAAGAACTCGGCGAGCCTCAAGGCCGAGGACATGGGCACCGCGTTCATCGCCGGCAAGACCCCGATGATCGTCTCGGGCAGCTGGTGGTACGGCCGGTTCAAGACCGAGATGAAGGCCAACTGGGACACGTTCCTCTTCCCCGGCAACACCCTCAACGCCGGCTCGTCGGGCAACATCTGGGTGGTCCCGTCGAACAGCAAGGCCAAGAGCCTGGCGTACGACTTCATCGACATCACCCTGCGTCCGGAGATCCAGGACCTGATCGGCAACAACGGTGGCGTCCCGGTCGCCGCTGACGCGTCGAAGATCAGCGACCCCAAGGACCGCAAGCTGATCGAGGACTTCAACACGGTCAGCAAGCAGGACGGCCTGGCCTTCTACCCGGACTGGCCGGTGCCCGGCTACTACGACGTGCTGGTCGGTGGCTTCCAGGGCCTGATCAACGGGTCGAAGTCCCCCGACCAGGTGCTCGACACGATCGCCAAGCCGTACGCCGATGGCGTCAAGGAGATCACCGGCAAGTGACACGGCGAGCGGCGGGCACGACCGGCACGACCGGCGTGCCCGCCCGCCCCGCCGGGAAGGATCTTCCATGGCAGTCTCCGAGACCGTCGCCGCCCCACACCCGACGGCGACCCCCTCCCCGCGCAAGCCCCGCCGCGGACCGCGCGGCCGCAACGCGGCGTACTGGCTCTACCTGCTCCCCGGAGCGGTGCTGTTCGTCCTGGTCATCGGCGCGCCCCTGGTCGGCACCGGTTATCTCTCGCTGACCAAGTGGTCGGGCATCGGCGACCCCACCTTCGTGGGGTTCGACAACTACCAGCGCCTGCTGCACGACGAGGTGTTCTGGGCGTCGTTCCGCAACACCGTGGCGATGATCGTCGCGATGGTGGTGGTGCCCACCCTGCTCGGGCTGCTGCTCGCCTCGGTGCTCTTCGACGTCATCGGGCGCCGGTTCAAGCCGCGTACCGCCGCCGCGCTGCGGGCCGCGTTCTACCTGCCGCAGGTGCTGCCCGTGGTGGTGGCCGGCATCGTCTGGGGTTGGATCCTGCGCCCCGACGGCGCGTTCAACAGCCTGCTCGACGCAGTGGGCCTCGGCGCGCTGCGCCACGACTGGCTCGGCGACCCGGGCACGGCCCTCCCGGCCGTCATGGCCGTGATGATCTGGGTGCAGATCGGCTACCCGGTGGTCGTGTTCATGGCGGCGTTGCAGCGGGTCGACCCGGAGCTGTACGAGGCGGCCGAGGTCGACGGCGCGAACTGGCTGCACCGTTTCCGGACGATCACCCTCCCGCAGATCCGGCCGGAGACCTTCGTGGTGGCCCTGACCTGCACCATCGCCGCGCTGAAGGTGTTCGGGCCGATCTTCGCGCTGACCCGCGGTGGCCCGGAGAACGCCACCAACGTGCCGTCGTACTTCGCGTACTACACGTTCTTCAAGAAACTCCAGGTCGGCTACGGCTCCGCGATCTCCACCGTGCTCACGCTGATCATCGTCGTGGTGGCCGTGGTCTTCATCTGGATGCAGGCGCGCAGCGAGCGCCGGGACCGGGGGTTCTGACATGGCCGTGACGCTCACGCCGGTGCCCACACCGGTGCACCGGCCCGTCCGCGACCGGCACCACCGCGGCGTCAGCCGCTGGGTCGTGCTCGTCGGAGTCACCCTCGGCGCGCTCGTCATGCTGGTGCCGTTCGCGTTCATGCTGCTCAACGCGTTCAAGTCGCCCGGCGACTATTCGTCGGGCGGGCCGCTGAGCTGGCCGGGCGAGTTCTACACCAAAGGTCTGCGGACGTACTGGACCGAGGTGAACTTCCCGCTCAAGCTGTGGAACTCGGCGCTCATCGCCGGCTCCGTGGCGGTGCTCGGCGTCGTCGTTTCCCTGCTCAACGCGTACGCCCTGGGCATCGGCCGGGTCCGCGGCCGGCTGTGGATCGTCGGGTTGTTCCTGCTGGCCAACATGCTGCCGCAGGAGGCGCTGATCTACCCGCTCTACTACGTGGCGAAGGAGATCGGCCTCTACAACACCCGGCTCTCGGTGATCATCATCTTCACGGTGATCCAGAGCGCGTTCGGCACGTACCTGCTGGCCTCGGTCCTGGGCACCTTCCCGCGCTCGCTGCTGGAGGCCGCCGCGCTCGACGGCGCCGGCAAGTGGACGGTGCTGTGGCGGGTGGTCTTCCCCAATCTGCGGCCCACGCTCGCCGTACTCCTCATCTTCTTCTTCATCTGGACCTGGAACGAGTTCCTCATCCCGCTGGTCATGCTCATCGACAACCAGACGCAGACCATCCCGGTCGCGCTGGCGTCGTTGCAGGGCGACCGGCTGATGGACGCCCCGACGACCAACGCCGGCGCGTTGATCAGCCTGGTGCCGGCCATCCTCTTCTTCCTCATCTTCCAGCGCACTCTGGCGCGCGGCATCACGGCAGGAGCCGAGAAGTGAAGTTCACCGACGGGTACTGGCAACTGCGCCCGGGGGTCAGCGTGCTGCGCCCCGGCACAGTGGAATCGGTCGAGCCGGACGAGCGCGGCTTCACCGTCTTCGCGCCGGCCGGTCAGATCACCGGTCGGGGCGACACCCTCAACCGGCCCGTCGTCACCGTCCGGTTCTTCTCCCCCGCCCCCGGCGTCGTCGGGGTGACCATCGGTCACCACAGCGGCGGGCTGCCCCGCGAGCCGCACTTCGGGTTGGCCACCGACGACGCGCACCCGGTCACCGTCGACATCACCGGCATCACCGCGTCGCTGACCACCGGCGAACTGACCGCCCGGGTGGCGCTCATCGACGGCTGGCGGGTCGAGTTCCTGCACGGCGACCGGTTGATCACCGCCTCCACCGCGCGCAGCGTCGGCATCGTCACCGACGGCGAGGGCCGCCGGCACGTGCACGAGCGGCTCGCCCTCGGAGTCGGCGAGACGGTGTACGGGCTGGGCGAGCGATTCGGCCCGTTCGTGAAGAACGGCCAGACCGTCGACATCTGGAACGCCGACGGCGGCACCGCCAGCGAGCAGGCGTACAAGAACGTGCCGTTCTATCTGAGCAGCGCCGGCTACGGGGTCTTCGTGGACCATCCCGAGCACGTGTCGTTCGAGGTCGGCTCGGAGGTCGTGGCGCAGAACCAGTTCAGCGTCGAGGGCCAGTCCCTCACCTACTACGTCATCGACGGACCCGCCCCCAAGGACGTGCTGCGCCGGTACACGGCGCTGACCGGCCGGCCGGCCCGGGTGCCCGCCTGGTCGTACGGGTTGTGGCTGTCCACGTCCTTCACCACCTCGTACGACGAGAAGACGGTGACCGAGTTCGTCGACGGAATGGCCGAGCGGGACCTGCCGCTTTCGGTGTTCCACTTCGACTGCTTCTGGATGCGCCAGTTCCACTGGGTCGACTTCGTCTGGGACCCGGCGACCTTCCCCGACCCCGAGGGGATGCTGCGCCGGCTGCACGAGCGCGACCTGAAGGTGTGCGTCTGGATCAACCCGTACATCGCGCAGCGCTCGTACCTTTTCGAGGAGGGCCGCCAGGCCGGCTACCTGGTCCGCAACCCGGACGGGTCGGTCTGGCAGTGGGACAAGTGGCAGGCCGGCATGGCGCTCGTCGACTTCACCAACCCGGACGCGGTCCGCTGGTTCACCGGCAAGCTCAAGGTCCTGCTGGACATGGGCGTCGACTGCTTCAAGACCGACTTCGGCGAGCGCATCCCGACCGACGTGGTGTGGCACGACGGCTCGGATCCGCAGCGGATGCACAACTACTACTCCTACCTCTACAACAAGGCCGTCTTCGAGCTGCTGGAGACCGAGCGGGGCGAGGGCGAGGCGGTGGTGTTCGCCCGCTCGGCCACCACCGGCGGGCAGCAGTTCCCGGTGCACTGGGGCGGCGACTGCGAGTCGACGTTCGTCGCGATGGCCGAGTCGCTGCGCGGCGGGCTGTCCCTGGCGTCGTCCGGTTTCGGCTACTGGAGCCACGACATCGGCGGCTTCGAGGGCACCCCCGACCAGGCCGTCTTCAAGCGGTGGATCGCCTTCGGCCTGCTCTCCTCGCACTCCCGGCTGCACGGCTCCGGCTCGTACCGGGTGCCGTGGGCGTACGACGAGGAGGCCGTCGACGTGCTGCGGCACTTCACCCGGCTCAAGCTGAGCCTGATGCCGTACCTGGCCGCCGCCGCGCAGGAGGCGCACCGCGACGGGATCCCCATGATGCGTCCGATGATCGTGGAGTTCCCGGACGACCCGGCCGCGGCGCACCTGGACCGGCAGTACATGCTCGGCTCGGACGTGCTGGTCGCGCCGGTGCTCAGCGCCGACGGCCAGGTCACCTTCTACGTGCCCGCCGGCACGTGGACGCACCTGGTGACCGGCACGCAGCTCACCGGCCCGGCCTGGGTGACCGAGAAGCACGAGTTCGACAGCCTGCCGGTGCTCGCCCGGCCGGGCGCGGTGATCCCGTTCGGATCGCGCTCCGATCGGCCCGACTACGACTGGGCGGACGGTGTGCAACTGCGCCTCTACGCTCCGGCGGAGGGACAACGGCAACGGGTACGGATTCCGTCGCCCGGCGAGGGGCCGGGCGCGGAGTTCGAGGTGAGCTTCCGCGACGGCGTGGCCACCGCGGAACTGGTGGCGGGTGACTCGTCGGCGTACCACTGCGTGGTCGCCGGGACGGAGGTAGCAGGACGATGACGGCACGCACCTTTCCGGAGAGCTTCCTCTGGGGTTCGGCCACGGCGGCGTACCAGATCGAGGGCGCGGCCACCGAGGACGGCCGAGGGCCGTCCATCTGGGACACCTACAGCCACACCCCGGGGCGGACGCTGAACGGCGACACCGGTGACGTGGCCGCCGACCACTACCAGCGCTGGCCGCAGGACCTCGACCACATCGCCGAGCTGGGCCTGGGCGCGTACCGCTTCTCGATCTCCTGGCCGCGGGTGCAGCCGGGCGGATCCGGCCGGTTCAACCAGGCCGGCCTGGACTTCTACTCCCGGCTGGTCGACGGCCTGCTGGAGCGCGGCGTCCGCCCGGTCGCCACCATGTACCACTGGGACCTGCCGCAGGAGCTGGAGGACGCCGGTGGGTGGCCGGTGCGGGACACGGCGCTGCGCTTCGAGGAGTACGCGTCGGGGATCGTCGCCGCGCTCGGTGACCGGGTGCACACCTGGACCACGCTGAACGAGCCGTGGTGCTCGGCGTACCTGGGCTACGGCTCGGGCGTGCACGCGCCGGGACGGACCGAGCCGGCGGCCGCGCTGGCGGCGGTGCACCATCTGAACCTCGCGCACGGCCTGGCCGGCCGGGTGGTCCGGGAATTGGCCCCGACCGCAGAGCTGTCGGTGACGCTGAACCTGCACGTGATCCGCCCGGCGTCGGACTCGGCGGCGGACGTCGACGCGGCCCGCCGCATCGACGCGCTGGCCAACCGGGCGTTCCTCGGCCCGATGCTGAACGGGGCGTACCCGGCCGACCTGCTGGCCGACACGGCGGGCGTCACCGACTGGTCGTTCGTGCACCAGGGCGACGAGAAGGCGGCCGCCGTGCCCCTGGACGTGCTCGGTGTGAACTACTACTCGAGCACCCTGGTTCGCGCCTGGGACGGGCACTCGGCCCGCTCGGACGCTGACGGTCACGGCGCGTCGGCACACTCGCCGTGGGTCGGCGCCGACGACGTCGACTTCCTGCCGCAGCCCGGCCCGTACACGGCGATGGGTTGGAACATCGATGCGCCGGCCCTGACCGAGCTGCTGCTGCGGCTGGGCCGGGAGTACCCGGGGCAGCCGCTGATGATCACCGAGAACGGCGCTGCCTTCGACGACGCCGTGTCGGCCGGCGGCCGGATCCACGACGACCGGCGGATCGACTATCTGCGCCGGCACATCTCCGCCGTGGCGGACGCCCGCGAGCAGGGCGTGGACGTGCGGGGCTACTTCGTCTGGTCGCTGTTGGACAACTTCGAGTGGGGTTACGGCTACGACCGCCGGTTCGGGATCATCCGGGTCGACTACGACACGCAGGACCGCATCTGGAAGGACAGCGCGCACTGGTACCGGCGACTGGCCGCCACCGGCGAGCTGGACCAGCCCGCGGAGTAACGGCTTGCCTCCCCACGCCGCGCCCCGGCTCCGCACGCCCCCAGCGCCGCCCTGCCCTGCCCTGGGCTGACCGCCGCACCGACCCCGGCCAAGGTCCGTACCGCAGCCTAACCAAGATCACTCAATCATCCGTGGGCATCGCAGAGGAGGCACAGGTGGGCGATCCGGTGAAGGATGCCTCGCTCGAGGTTCCCATTCCAGAGGTCTGGCGGCCGGCGCTCAAGGCGGTCGTGGACTCGCTGGTGCGACGAGACGCCGTTATCGGCGCAGCTCTGCCGTCAGTAGAGCCAGTTCCGCCCGAAATCTCGCAACAATGCCTCCAGGCGGTCGACGACTACGGCGCGGTCACGCTGATCACCCCACCAGACGAATCCTGGAACACGTCCGTTGCACTGTGGTACGGCGATCACTGGCGCTGCTTGGTCGACCTCTGGACCGAAGAAGAAGGCAGGAGCGACCTGGTCCTCGATGTCCACGTCTTCGAGCACGGGCCCGGATACCGCTACCGCGTGCACCTCGTCTACGTCCCCTGAGCAATCCATCCACAGGTCTTGACAATTGCTCCGTTGTTCGGCAGAAGTCCGAAGAAGGATTCCATGGCGGCGTTGTCGCTGGCAGCGCCGACTCTGCCCATTCAACGCATTCCAACAACCGAAACTACAAGATCGGCGCGGGGCGGGGTGGTGATCTGTTAGACGCCGACGCGCTGCGGCGGGACGGTGAGCCCGTAGAGCGCCATCAGCTCAGGGCTGTCGACCCGGCTGCCGTCGGCCACCGAGTCGCAGGCGATGTCGACGATCTGGTCCTTGTGCGCCAACAGGTACGGCCGGGCCCCCACGTCGGCGCTGGCCAGGGTCGCGATGCCGGGCCAGTGCCGGCGGCCGAACAGCATCGGGTACCCGCGCAGCCCGTCGTAGGTGGCGCAGACCAGCACATCCGGGTACGGCAGCGCGGCCACCCGGCGGACCGCCGCGGCGGTCAGGCCCGGCATGTCGACGGGCACCACCACCACCGCCTCGATCCCCGCGTCGTCCATGGCGGCCAGACCGGCGCGGATGGACGAGCCGACCCCGGTGCCCCACGCCTTGTTGATCACAACGGTCGCCTTGCCCAGGTCGGTGGTCTCCCGGACCTGGTCCGCGGCGGCCCCCAGCACGACCACGATCTGCTCGCAGCCCGCCTCGGTCATCGTGTCGATCATCTGGTTGACCAGGGGCTTTTCTCCCTGGTGCAGCAGCGCCTCGGGACCGCCGATGCGGCGTCCCCCACCTGCGGCGATGATCATTCCTGCGATCCGGTTCAGCTGCGCCCCCTCAAGCACGGGATCGACCGTGACGGCCGGCCCCCTCCTACGGACACTGCAACGAGGAGGGCCGCGCATGAGTGGCGGGGCGAAAAGGGAAAATAGTGCAACCGTTACGCACCGGACCACCGACGGCGAGGCCTGCGATGGCGTACTCCGCCACCGCCGCAGCACCGGACGGCCCGGCGACCGACGGGCGCACCCCCGGGTGGACGATCGACTCCACGTCGCCCACCTGGGGGTATTCAGGTACTTGGATGCCGCCACATCGGCGATGTGGAGTCGATCATCGCGCGCGATGACCTCCGCCGAACCGGCCACGCTCGCCGAACCGGCCACGCAGTGCGAGCCGGTCAGGCCGCGTCGGCGTAGCAGTCGACGATGGACAGATCCAGGGGAAAGCGCACCGGGGTGTCACCGAACAGCAGCGCGGTGGCCCGCTCACCCGCCCGGCTCACCGCCGCCGCCACGGCCTCGGCCTGCTCGGCCGGACAGTGCGCCATCACCTCGTCGTGCTGGAAGAAGACCAGCTCGGCGTCGGTGCCGGACAACTCGGTGCGCAGTGTGGCCAGCAGCGTCGAGGCCCACTCCGCGGCGGTGGCCTGGATGACGAAGTTGCGGGTGAAGCGCCCCCGGGACCGGGCGGCTCGCGCCCGAGGGCTCTGCCGATCGGCCGCGGCGTCCGGATCGGTCGGCCCCTCGTCGGGGTCACCGAGGCCGACCGAGCCGGGTGGGCAGGTGCGCCCCAGCCACGAGCGCACCAACCCGCCCGCCTCACCGGTGCGCGCCGCCGCCTCGACGTAGCCGAACGCCGTCGGGTAGCTGCGTTTGAGCACCGCCAGCGCGGGCACCGCCGCACCGCCGGTCTGCCCGTACATGGCCCCGAGCAGGGCCACCTTGGCCCGGGGACGGTCACCACCGAACGAGTCCCGGGCGAGCGCGGCGTACAGGTCACCGGCGCCGCCCGCCGCCGCCAGCCGCGCGTCGCCGGAGACCGCCGCCAGGACGCGGGGCTCCAACTGGCCGGCGTCGGCGACCACCAGCCGCCAGCCCGGGTCGGCCACCACCGCCCGGCGGATCACCTTGGGGATCTGCAACGCGCCACCGCCCCGGGTCGCCCAGCGGCCGGAGACCACCCCGCCCGGCACGTACTCCGGCTGGAACCGCCCGTCGCGCACCCACTGCTCACGCCAGGACCAGCCGTGCGCCGTCCAGATCCGGTACAGCTCCTTGTATTCCAGCACCAGGGGCACCGCCGGATGGTCCACCCCGCGCAACACCCAGGCCCGGGTGTTGGGCAGCTCCACCCCGGCCCGGGCGAACGCCTTGAGCAGCTCGGCCGGGGAGTCGGCGTGCAGCTGGCGGACGCCGAACGCGTCGGCGATCCGGGCCGCCAACTCGGCCAACCGGCGCGGCGGCCCGCCGACCGGAGACGGCTCCCCCAGCAGCTCGGCGAGGATCGCGTCGTGCACCTCGGCCCGCCAGGGCAGCCCGGCGACGCCCATCTCCACCGCGATCAACGCGCCGGCCGACTCGGCGGCCACCAGCAGCCGGAACCGGCCCGGGTGCTCGGTGGTGGCGACCCGGGCGAGCTGGTCGGCGTACACCCGGGTCAGTGCCTCGATGCCCGGCCCCGGCGGACCGGGCAGCGTGTCGAAGAGCGCACCCTGGCCGTGCCCGGGCGGCGCGGCGGCGCGCGGCGGCGGGTCGGCCGGCACCGGAGCACCGGTCAGGCGGGCCCAGGCGGCGGCCAGCGAGCGGGGCTCACCCCAACGGCCGGCCTGCCCGAGCAACAGGGCCTCGGTCAACTCCACGTCGTGGCACCGCTCGACGCGCACCCCGGCCCGCAGCAGCGCCGGGTAGATCGCACCCGCGGCGGCCCAGACCCACCGTGGGTGCTCGGCCGCCTCCCGTGCGGCCATCGCGGCCGCGAGGTCGCTGACGGTCTCGATCGGGCCGACGGGTCGGCCGGCGGCGTCGAGCGGACGCAGCTCTCCCCCACCGCGTTCGCCCGCCACCACCGCCACCAGCACGAATGTGATTCTGCCTTCCCCCTCCGACAGGAAAACAGGTCGGTGCGTCGGCCCGGTGCTCGATAGCGTGGCCAGGTGCCTCCCCAGATCCCACACTCCGACCCCGGCACCCCCGACACCCGCGGTCCGATGCGGTACCTGTGGTGGCTGGTCCGGTGCCAGCCCTGGCGGGTGCTGCGCGGCAGCCTGCTCGGCACGGCCTGGATGGTCGGGCTCTCGGCCCGGCCCTACCTGATCGCCCGCGCCGTCGACGACGGCCTGCGCGCCCGCGACAGCCGCGCCCTGGCCCTGTGGGTCGTGGCGATCGTCGTGGCGGGGGTGGCGTTGTCGTACCTGGGCATCATGCGACACCGCACGATGACCTTCATCCGGGAAGACGCCAAGGCCCGCTCGGCGGAGGTGCTGCTGCGTCAGCTGTCCCGGGTCGGCGCGGCGCTGCCCCGCCGTTCCGCCGCCGGTGAGGTCGCCACCGTGGGCGGTTCCGACATCGACTGGTCGGCGCAGGTGCTGACACTGACCGGGCCGGGGGTCGGCGCGATCGTCGCGTACGGGGTCATCGCCGTGGTGCTCTGGTCGATCTCACCGCTGCTCGCGCTCTGCGTGCTGGTGGGTATGCCGGCGGTCGCGCTGGTCGTCGGGCCGCTGCTGCGCCGACTGGAACGGGCGGAGTCGATCTACCGGAGGCAGCAGGGCGCGCTCACCGCCCGGTCCGGCGACATCGTGGCCGGGCTGCGCGTGCTGGCCGGGGTGGGCGGCCGGGATCTCTTCGCCCGACGGTACGCGGCCCGCTCTGCGGACCTGCGCGCCGAGGGCTACCGCGTCGGCGCGGTCGTCAGCTGGATCGACGCGGCGACCGTCGCCATCCCCGGCCTGTTCCTGGCGGCGGTGGTGTGGCTCACGGCCCGGATGGTGGTCAGCGGCACCGTCAGCGTCGGTGAACTCGTCGCCGTCTACGGCATCGTCGCGAGCCTGATCGTGCCGGTCTGGTTTCTCCTGGAGGGCAGCCACCAGCTGATCCGGGGTCGGGTCGCCGCCCGGCGGATCACCGACCTGCTCCGGCTCACCCCGGACGACGTCGGCGGGCCGGGTCGCCGGTGGCCGTCCGCCGTCCCCGACGCGCGCCACCCGCACGCGGTGGCCGCGCCGAACGGCCCCGCCGACCTGCACGACCCGGTGACCGGGCTGACCGTACGCGCCGGCCGGCTGACCGCGGTGGCCGCGGACGACCCGGCGGCGGCCGTGGCGCTGGCCGACCGGCTGGGCCGGTACGTCGTCAGCGACACCACCTGGGGTGGCCTACCGCTGACCCGGGTCGCCCTGGACGAGGTCCGTGCCCGGATCCTGGTCGCCGACCACGACTCGTACCTCTTCGCCGGGACGCTGCGCGACGTCCTGCGCCCCGGGACCGACGACGAACGGCTCGGCGCCGCCCTGCGGACCGCGTCGGCCGACGACATCGTCGACGCCCTCCCGGCCGGGCTGGACACCCCGCTGGACGCCCGGGCCCGGACGCTCTCCGGCGGGCAACGCCAACGGGTACGCCTGGCCCGGGCGCTGCTCGCCGAGCCGGAAGTGCTGATCCTCGTGGACCCGACCTCGGCCGTGGACGCGCACACCGAGGCGCGGATCGCCGAGCGGCTGCGGACCGCTCGGGCGGGGCTGACCACCGTGGTGCTCGCCACGTCGCCGCTGCTGCTCGGCCGCGCCGATGTGGTCGCGCACCTGAGCGGAGGCCGGATCACCGCCACCGGCAGCCACGAGAACCTGCTCGACCACGACCCGGGCTACCGGCACCTGGTGGCCCGGGGCAGCGACGATCCGGCGGCCGAGCGGCCCGCCGACGCCGAGGAGGCGTACCGGTGACCCGGCTGCCGATCGCGGACCGCGGCACCGTACGCCGTGCCCTCCGGGACATGATCAACCGGCATCGCCGGGCCGTCGGCGTCGTGCTGGCGCTGCACAGCGCCGCCGCGGTCGCCGGCCTCGCCCCGCCCTGGCTGTTGGGCGCCATCGTCGACCGGGTCACCGCCGGCGCCGGCGTGGCCACAGTGGACCGGCTGGCACTGGCGATCGCCGGCTGTGTCCTGGTCAGCGCCCTGCTCTCCCGCTACGCCCAGTACGCCGGCCACCGCTTCGGTGAACGGGCCGTCGCCGAGCTGCGCGAGGAGTTCGTCTCCCGGACCCTCGGGCTGCCGGTGTCGGTCGTCGAGCGCGCCGGCTCCGGGGACCTGGCCACTCGCAGCTCGGTCGACGTGGCGACGGTCGGGACCACCGTCCGGGACGTGGTGCCCACCATCGTCATCGCCTCGGTGCAGTTGACGTTGCTGTTCGGGGCGGTCTTCCTGCTGCATCCACTGCTCGGGGTCGCGGCGCTGGCCGGGCTGCCGTCGATCGTGGCGGTGACCCGGTGGTACCTGCGTCGGGCCAGCTCCGCGTACCTCACCGAGGGCGCCCAGGCGGCCGAGTTGACCGAGGCGTTGACCACCACCGCCGAGGGGGCCCGCACGGTCGAGGCGCTGCGGCTGGCCGACGACCGGATCCGGCACGGCACCACCCGCGTCACCCGGGTGTGGCAGGCCCGCCGGGCGACCCTCGCGCTGCGGACCGTGTTCTTCTCGGTGGTGGAGGCCAGCTATCCGCTGCCCGTCGCCATGGTCCTGCTCGTCGGCGGCTACCTGTTCGCCGCCGACCGGGTCTCGCTCGGCGCGGTGGTCGCCGCCGCGCTCTACCTCCAGCAGGCCATCGACCCGCTGGACCGGCTGTTGCAGTGGACGGAGCAGGCACAGCGCGGCTTCGCGTCGTACGCCCGGGTGCTCGGCGTCGGGCTGGTCCCACCGGAGCCGCCGGGGACCACGGCCACCTCGCGGGGCGAGCGGCTCGTCGTGCGCGAGGCGCGGTTCTCGTACGCCGACGGGCACGACGTGCTGCACGGCATCGACCTGGAGGTGCGGCCCGGCGAACGGCTGGCGGTCGTCGGCCCGTCGGGCGCCGGCAAGTCGACCCTGGCCCGGCTGCTGGCCGGCATCGACGCGCCACGGCGGGGCGTCGTCAGCATCGGCGGCTGCCCGGTCACCGACCTGGACCCGGCCGAACGCCGGCGGCGGATCGCCCTGGTCACCCAGGAGCACCACGTCTTCATCGGCTCGGTACGCGACAACCTCGCGTTCGCCGCACCGGACGCCTCGGACGAGCAGATGCGCGCCGCGCTGGCCACTGTGGGCGCCGACTGGTACGACGAGCTACCCGAGGGTCTGGACACCGCGCTCGGCGACGGCGCCCGGCAGCTCGGCGCGGCCGAGGCCCAGCAACTGGCGCTGGCCCGCCTGCTGCTCGCCGACCCGCACACGCTGATCCTGGACGAGGCGACCGCGGCGCTCGACCCGAGCACCGCTCGGCGGACCGAGCGGGCCCTGGCCGCCGTGCTCGTCGGGCGGACCGTCATCGCCATCGCGCACCGGCTCAACACCGCCCACGACGCCGACCGGGTGGCCGTCCTGGCGGACGGCCGGATCACCGAGATCGGCAGTCACGACGACCTCGTCGCGGCCGGCGGGGCGTACGCCGCCCTCTGGCGCTCGTGGCACGCCCACGCCGACGAGCGCCAGAGGTGACGGCCTACTTGACCGCGCCGGAGGTGAGGCCGGCCTGGATCTGACGCTGGAAGACCGCGTACACGATGATCATCGGGAGGATGGCGATGGTCAGCGCGGCGAACAACCCGGACCAGTCCGCCTCGTAGCCGGCGTTGACCGAGATGTCGGCGATGCCCTGGGTGAGCACCCACTTGTCCTTGGCGTTGGAGAGCAGCACCAACGGGAGCTGGTACTGCGCCCACTGCCCGATGATGTTGAAGATCGCCACGCTGATCAGACCCGGCTTCGCCATCGGCATCATGACCTTGAAGAACAGCCGGGTGTGCCCGCAGCCGTCGATCATCCCCGCCTCGGCCACCGAACTCGGCAGCGTCTTGAAGAACGCGGCCAGGAAGAAGATCGTGAACGGCAGCGAGTACGCGATGTAGACCAGCACCACGCCCTGGTAGGTGTCCAGCATGCCCAACTGCTTCACCACGAAGAAGAGCGGCACCAGGGCGAGGAAGACCGGGAACGCCAGCCCCGAGACGAACAGGTAGTAGATCGCCCGGTTGCCCCAGAACCGGTACCGCGCCAGCACGTACGCCGCCATCGAGCCGAGCAGCATGGTGCCGAAGGTGCTGCACGAGACCACGAGGACGCTGTTGAGGAAGTACCGGCCGACGTGCGCCTTGGTCCACGCCCGGCCGAAGTTCTCCCACCGCAGCTCCGCCGGGAGCGTCCACGGGCTGCTGAAGATCTCGCTGGTGTTCTTGAATGCGGCGAGGAAGGTCCAGAGGATCGGCACGATCACGATCACCGCCCACACGGCGAGCGCGATGTGTCCCAGGCCGGCGAAGAGCCGCACCTCCGAGCGGGGGCCCTTGCCGCGTCGGCCGGAGGGCGACGGGTCGCCGGTCTTCGGCGGTAGGGCCGCCGGCGTCGGCGGCAGCGTCGACTGCGGGTTCATCAGTACTCCACGCTTTCCCGCTTGGTGAGCCGCAGCGTCAGCGCCGCGAACGTGAGGGTGAGGAAGAACAGCGCCACGCCCATTGCGGAGGCGTAACCGTACTTCGAGTAGACGAACGCGTTGCGGTAGATCTCCATGGCCAGCACGGTGGTGGCGCCGTCCGGGCCACCACCGTCGACCGAGAGCACGGCCACGATGGCGAACGCGTCGAACGCCGCGATGCCCAGATAGACCCACGCGACCTGGAGGGTGTCCCAGAGCAGCGGCAGGGTGACCCGGAAGAACAGGGTCACCCTGCTCGCCCCGTCCATCTCCGCGGCCTCGTAGATCTCGCCCGGAATGGAGGCCATCCCGGCCGAGAAGAGCACCACGTAGAAGCCGACGGCCTGCCAGACCAGCACCGCGAGGATCGACCAGAGGGCCAGGTTCGGCTTGACCAGGAAGAGGATCGGATCCAGGCCGAGCTTCATCAGCACACCGTTGATCAGACCCGACTCGTTCGGCCGGTAGACCATCTGGAACAGCACCGCGATGATCGCCACCGCCAGGACCTGGGGGAAGAAGAACACCACCCGGTAGAACTTCGCCCCCCAGACTCCCTGGCGTTGCCCGCCACTGCTCTTGCCACCCACGTTGAGCAGGAAGGCGAAGAACAATGCGATGGCGATGGTGATCAGCGGCAGGGCAAGCAGCAGTACGCCGTGGTGCTGGACCGCCTTCCAGAAGGCGCCGTCGTCGAGCAGCTTCCGGTAGTTGTCGAAGCCCACCCACTGCGGGGCGGAGAGCCCTCGCCAGTTGGTCATCGAGATCTGGAACGCCTGGGCGTACGGCCAGATCACGAATGTCACGTACAGCGCGACCGGGGCGAACAGGAACCCGATCACGAATGGATACTTGCCGTGCCGCATGACCCTAGCTCCGATCGATCAGCGCTTGAACTTGGCGACCGAGCTGTCCTTCTTGATCGCGTCGGCGCGCTTCTGGATCCGCTCCACGAAGGCGTCCGCGTTGATCCGGCCGAACATCAGCTCGTTCGTGGCGCTGCGCGCCTCGGTGTCGAGCTCCTTGTACCAGCCGTCGAAGTACAGGTTGAACACGTCCTGCCCGGCCGCCTTGAGCGCGGCCTGCGAGCTGGCCACACCGGGCGGGAAGGCGAAGCCCTCCGAGCCGGCGGTGACCACGGTCGGGGCCTTGACCACCTCGGTGAAGCCCTTCGCGCCCGCCGTGGACAGCATCTGGCGCATGTACTCCAGGCCGCCCTTGGGGTTCTTGCTCTTCGCCGAGACGAAGTAGCCCTCGCCCGCGGTGGCCCGCAGCGCGGTGGCCGGCAGCTTGTCCGACGCGGTGAGGCTCGGCACCGGCATGAGCTGGTAGTCGAAGCCGGCCGGGGTGTCCTGCTTCTGCTCGCCCTCCAGCCAGTCACCGCTGGGGTACAGGGCCACCTTGTACTGGTTCTGCCGCAGCTGCACGTCGGTGTGCTTGAGCCCCTCGAAGCTCTTGTCGCTGAACTTCGCCCCGACCTCGGCCCACGCCGTGGCCGCCTGCTTGACCGCGTCCTGCTTCCAGGCGCCGTCCTCCAGGTTGTCGATGTTCTTCAGCACCTCCACGCCACCGATCTTGGCGGCCTGGGTGAGGATCACGTTCCACTGGTAGTACGCCGCGTTCGCCCCGGCGTAGCCGTACGGCGTGATGCCCTTGGCCTTGATGGCGGTGAGCAGCTTGATGAAGTCGTCCCAGGTCTTCGCCGGCGCCCAGCCGTTGTCCTTGAACAGCTTGGCCGAGTACCAGATGCCGAAGACGGTGGAGACGTAGTACAGCACGTACGGCTTGCCGTTGAACGAGCCCGCCTCGACGGTGCCCGGCACCACGGTGTCGCGGACCTTCTTGGCCGGGTCGTCGACCGACGGGGCGTCCCACAGCTCGGTGAGGTCCTGGAGCTGACCGTCGGCGACCAGCGCGCCGAAGTCCATCAGCTTCTCGCCCGAGTTGTTCACGAACTCCGGCGGGTTGCCGGACGCGAACCGCGGCTGGAGCACGGTGGAGATGGCCTGCGTGGACTGGTGCTTGATCTCCGCCTTGGGGAACGCCTTCTTGTAGAGCGGCTCGTGCACGTCGGTGGCGTACTTCTCGCCGTAGCCGCCGTTGAAGATGATCACCTCGATGGGGGCGTCCTCCTTGACGCCCAGCGGGTTGGTCGCGCTCTTGGTGCCTTCGGCGGCCTTCTCGTTGTCCTTGTCACCGCCGCTGCTCGTCGCGCAGGCGCTGAGCAGGCCGATGGCCGGAGTGGCGAGCATGCCCACGGCGGCGGCGCGACGCAGCACCGTGCGACGGTCGAGTGCGGCCGGGTGCTCGGGGGTAATCGACATCGTCGTCTCTCCTTGTGGAATTCGGGTCAGGCGGTGCGCCGGAGACGCCCGGCGTACCGCGACTCGAGGGCGTTGTTGTGCTCGTCCCCGCCGGGGACGTTGGCGGAGAGGTAGATAGGGGGTACCTCCCCGGCCTGATGGAACCGTCGTACGACCTCAGCGGTCAGCAACTGCGCCAGCAGCGCGGTGGTGACCGAGGAGACCGCACAGACCGCGCCGCCGCCCTCGAGCGGCAGCAGTGCGTCACCGTACGGCGCGCCGTTGTCCAGCACGACGTCGGCGAGGTCGGCGAGCCGTTGACCGGACGGGTGCCGTGGCGCCACCCGCGCGGTGTGCTCGACCGAGGTGACCGCGATCAACGGGTGACCGCGCTCGGTGACCAGCGCCGCCAGCTCGACCACCGAGCCGTTGATGCCGGACTGGGACGCCACCACGAACACGTCGCGCGGCTGGGGCGCCGCGAGGGCGTAGATCTGGTGGGCGATGGAGGGGTCGCGTTCCAGCTTGGGGTCGGCGAGCACGTCGCGCGGGGCGTCGCCGTGCACCACCAGGTCCCGTACCGAGAGCCGGTTGGTGGGGACCAGCCCACCGGCGCGGGCGACCAGCTCGGCGGCGAACGCCTCGGAGTGCCCGGCGCCGAACGCCTGGAGCACGCCGCCGGCGCGCAGGCTGTCGGCGATCAGGTCGGCGGCCCGGGTGATCCCGTCGGCCTCCGAGTCGAGCAGGCGGTCGAGCACCGGGCGGACGGCGTCCGCGTACCCCTGGGCACTGATCATGAGAGGGCCCCTTTCGCGGCCTTGTGCCCGTCGACGGCCTGCGCGGTGCGCCGGAAGGCCGCGTGGGCGCGGTCGTGGGTGCGCTGGGCGACGGCGATGTAGAGCAGGTCGAGCACCACCAGTTGCGGGTGGCGGGCGGAGAGGGCGTCCGGCCGGAAGGTGGTGGCCTGGCTGGCGGTGAGCAGCACGATGTCGGCCAGCTCGGCCAGCGGTGAGCGGGGAAAACCGGTGAGGGCGAGAGTGGTGGCGCCCCGGCTGCCCGCCTCGGCGAGCATCTCGATCGTCTCGCGGGTCTGGCCGGTGTGCGAGATGCCGAGCGCGACGTCGCCGACGCCGAGCAGCGCGGCACTGGCCAGCCCCTCGTGCACGTCGCTCCAGGCCCAGGCGGCCACCCCGATGCGGTGCAGGCTGAACTGCATCTCCTCGCCGACCAGGGCGCTGCCGCTGGCGCCGAAGATGTTCACCCGGCTGGCGCCGGCGATGGCCACCGCGGCGCGTTCCACCTCGCCGAGGTCGAGCAGCGCGGCGGTGTCGTGCATGGCCCGGGTGTCGGCCGCCATGATCTGGTCGAGCACCCGCGCGAGGGGGTCGGTGGGCTGGATCTCGCGGCCGATGTCGACGGTCCAGCCGGCCAGGCGGGCCCGGCCGGTCTCAGCGGCGATGCCCAGCCGCAGGTCGGCGTACCCCTCGAAGCCCATCGCCCGGCAGAAGCGGGTGATGGTCGCCGGCGAGGTGCCACTGCGCTCGGCAAGCTCCACAATGGTGGAGCGCGCGGCGGCCTCCGGGTCGCTGAGGACGTGCTCGGCGACGCGGCGCAGCGCGCCGGTCAGCTCGGCGAGCCCGTTGCGCACCCGGGCCAGCACCCCGTCGGAGGGTGAGTTCCTCCGGTCGGTCACGTGGGCGTCGACCACCGCGGTCCCCGCGACGGTGTCCACCTCGTGATCAACCATGGGTCGCCTCACCTTTCCGAAAAGACTGTTAACTGTTAGTGGTAAAAGTTCTTACTGAACGGCCCTCTGTGTCAAGACTGTGGGCGAAGTTTTCAAACTGTTACCTGGCGCACAGCCCTCCGCGCCGGCCCGAAGTTGCCCTCCGCGGCGGCGCCGACCAGCATGAACAGGCCCAGCACCGCGCAGCGCAAGGAGGCCCGTGCCGATGTCCGACACCGTCGTGGTCGGTCTCGACGTCGGGGGTACGTCCACCCGGGCGACCGCCCTGACCCTCGCCGGCGAACGCCTCGGCACCGGCCGAGCCGGCGGCGGCAACCCCACCAGCCACGGCGCCGAACGGGCCGCAGCCGAACTGTCGACCGCGCTGCGCGCCGCGCTCGCCGACGTCGACCCGAGCCGGGTGGCCGCCGGCACCATCGGGCTGGCCGGCGCAGCCCGGCTGCTCGCCGACCCCGCCGGACGGGCCGCCTTCGACCGGGCCTGGCACGACGCCGGCCTGCGCTGCCCGTACGCCGTACACGGCGACGCCCTGGTCGCCTACGCCTCCGGCACCGCCGAGCCCGACGGGACGGTGCTCATCGCCGGCACCGGCGCGATCACCGCGCAGGTCGTCGACCTGCGACTCGACCGGACCGCCGACGGCCACGGCTGGCTGCTCGGCGACGCCGGGTCGGGCTTCTGGCTCGGCCGCGAGGCGGTCCGCCGGCTCCTCGCCGACCTGGACGCCGGCCACGCGCCGGGCACGCTGGGCGCGGCGGTGCTCACCGACCTGGTGGGCAGCGCCGACGTCGCTCCCCGCCCCCGCGACACCGTCGACGCCACGATCCAGGCGGTCACCCGCCGGCCGCCGATCGACCTGGCCCGGCTGGCGCCACTGGTCGTCACCGCCGCGACCGACGGCGAACCGGTCGCCACCGCGCTGATCGCCGAGGCCGCCACCCACCTCGCCGGGAGCGTCGGCCGGATCCGTCTCGCCGGGGCGACGACGCCGGTCGTGCTCGGCGGCGGGCTGCTCACCGCGGACACCCCGCTGGCCACCGCCGTCCGCGCCGAGATCGGCCGACGCTGGCCGTCCGCGCCCCTGAGCACCGCCGGTGACGGGGCCGCCGCCGCGGCCTGGCTCGCCGCCCGCGAACTGCCCGAGCTGACCGACCCGGCCGCCCTGCACGCCCGCCTCTTCCCCGCTCCCTGACCACCCCATCGCGCCCCGCCGGCGCCCACCGCGCCCCAGCCACACGCCACCTCGCCGCGACACGCGCCGGCGACGACGCGTCGCTGCGACGGGCAAGATCGCGCCCGATCCAGGAAGTAGTGCCTCCCGCCGCGACGAAGGGACTCGTTCGAGGATCGAGCGCGACATGTCCGCGCGGGGCGCGATGCGGGCGCGGGGCTAGAGGGCGTCGAGGACCGTGGTGAGGCGGCGCCAGACGTGCGAGCGCCAGCCGCCGTCGAGCAGGGCGTAGGTACGCTGCTGGAGCGGGTCGTCCGGGTCGAAGCCGGAGTGTTCGAGGAACAGCCGGGTGCCGCGCCCCTCGGCGACGAGGGTCCAGGTCACCACGGTGTCCAGCGATCCGCCGCGCCAGGACCAGCACAGCAGGCGTTGCGGGTCCAGGTCGAGCACCTCGCAGTGCACGATGCCGTCGAACCCGGGGCGCGGGTCGGTGCGAAAGGTGAACCGGTGGCCGACGACCGGCACGAAGTCGGTCCGCATCAGCCAGCGCGCGATGAGATCAGGATCGGTCAGCACTCGCCAGACCTTGGCCGGCGGGTGCGGCAGGAACTGGTCCACCCGGATGGTGCCGCGCTCACTCATCGTCAAGCTCGTCCAGCACGTCGCGCAGCGCCCCGAGTCGACCGCGCCAGTACGCTTCGTACGGGCTGAGCCAGTCGGCGACCTCCTGCAGCGGCTCCGGCCGGAGCGCGTACAGCCGCTGCCGTCCGACCGGCCGCTCGACCACCAGGCCGGCCTCCTTGAGCACCTTGAGGTGCTCGGACAGGCTCGGCCGGCGCATGTCGAAGTGCTCGGCGAGCCGCTGCACCGGCTGCTGCCCGCCGTCGCGCAGCAGCCGCAGCAGCTCACGCCGGGTCGGGTTGGCCAGCGCCGCGAAGACGGCCGACTCAGACACGGGTCGCCTGGAGGACGATGCCGTTGCCGTCGGGGTCGTCGAAGGTGGCGTACCGGCCCCAGGGGGCGGACTGGATGCCCCCGTTGGCGAAGTCGACCCCCCGCTCCCGTAGCCGGGCGACGTCCGCGTCCAGGTCGTCGGTCTCCAGCACCAGGCCCTTGAGGGACCCGGGCGGCATGGTCGGGAACCAGGTGACCAGGGTGAGGGCGGTGGCGGCGCCCGGGGGCGCCACCTGCACCCAGCGCCCGCCGTCGGGGCCCATCGGGTTGTCCCGGACCAGGTCGAACCCGAGGACGTCGACGTAGAAGTCCCGGGCCCGATCCTGGTCGGTGACGGGTACGGAGAGTAGTTGCACGTGGGTCACGGTCATGCCGACCACAATAGGTAGGAGATTTCCTACCGGTCAAGCCGACACCCTACTTGAGCTGGCCCGCGGTCAGGCCGGCCTGGACCTGCCGCTGGAAGGCCACGTAGATCGCCAGCACCGGCAGCACCGCGATACTCAACCCGGCGAAGAGCCGAGCGTAGTCCCCCGCGTAGCCCTGACTGACCGACAACGCGAACAGCCCCTGGGCGAGCATCCACTTGGACTCGTCGCCCTGCATCAGCACCTGCGGCAGCAGGAACTGGTTCCAGTGACTGAGGAAGTTGAAGATCGCCACACTGATCAGTCCCGGACGCGCCATCGGGAGCATCACCCGGAAGAAGAGCCGGAAGTGACCGCAGCCGTCGACCATGGCCGCCTCGGCCACCGAGGTCGATAGGGTCCGGAAGAACGCGGTCAGGAAGAACACCGTGAACGGCAGCGAGTAGGCCGCGTACACCAGGATCAGTCCCGTCCAGGTGCCGAAGAGGCCGGCGTTGCGGACCACGAAGAACAGCGGCACCAGGGCGAGGAACACCGGGAACATGAGGCCGCCGACGAACAGGTAGTAGACGATCTGCCGGCCGCGGAACTCGTACCGGGCGAAGACGTACGCGGCGGCGGCGCCCATCAGCATGGTGAGGCTGACCGAGCCGGTGACCACCACGAGGCTGTTGAGGAAGTACCGGCCGATGTGCGCCCCGGTCCACGCGCGCGCCCAGTTGTCCCAGCTCAGCGACGCGGGCAGCCCCCACGGGTCGGCCAGGATCTCGCCGTTGGTCTTGAACGAGCTGAGGAACATCCACAGCAGCGGCAGGACGGTGAGCAGGCCCCAGAGCAGCAGGAAGCCGTGCGAGAGGGCGTTGGCGACGCCGAATTCCCGGCGGACGGGACGGTCCCGACCCGGGGTCGGCGTCGGCGCGGCGGCGGTGGGCTGGTCCAGTGTGGTCACGAGTACTCGATCCGATCGCGCCGGCCGACCCGCAGCGACAGCACCGCCACCGAGAGGGTCAGGAAGAACATCACCACGCCGATCGCCGAGGCGTAGCCGAACTTGGTCTCGCTGCCGAAGGCGGTGTCGTACATCCGTACGCCGATCACGTCGGTGGAGAAGTTCGGTCCGCCGTTGGTCATGAGCTGCACGAGGATGAACCCGTCCAGGGCGAAGATGGCCAGGTAGACCCAGGCGACCTGCACGGTGTCCCAGAGCAGCGGCAGGGTGATCCGCCGCAGCGTGGTGAACCGGGACGCGCCGTCGAGCAGCACCGCCTCGTAGATCTCCTTCGGCACGGCCGACATCGCGGCGCCGAACAGGACGACGTAGAAGCCGACGTTGCTCCACACCATCACCGCCAGCACACACCAGAAGGCGGTCGCCGGGTCGCCGAGCCAGGTCGGCGCGGGCAGGCCGACGGCGTGCAGCGCGCTGGTCAACAGCCCCTTGTTGGGGTGGTAGACCTCCTTGAACAGCAGCGCGATGATCACCACGGAGAGCACCTGCGGGAAGAAGTACACGGTGCGGTAGAACGCGCCACCGCGGACCCCGGTGACTCCGGCGCGGCCCCGGCGCCCGCCCAGGGCGAGCATGGTGGCGAAGAAGAGCCCGAACCCGATGGTCAGCACGGGCACCAGGGCCAGCAGGATCACGTTGTTCTTCAGCGCGTTCCACACGTAGTCGTCGTGCCACAGCGCCGTGAAGTTCGCCAGCCCGACCTGGTTGGCGTCGGCCGAGTAGCCGAGCCAGTCGGTGGTGGAGATCTGGAACGCCTGCAGGTACGGCGAGACGACGAAGAAGACGTACAGCAGCACCGGCGGCACCAGGAACGTGACGATCAGCGGCCACTTGCCATGTTTCACGGTGGACCTCTCCCGGAGTGCGACCGGTGGGGGCGCGCTCGCCCCCACCGGCCGGGCTGTCAAGCCGCTCGCTTGTACTTCTTGATCGAGCTGTCCTGGGCGATCGAGTCGGCGCCCTTCTGGCACTGGTCGAGGAACTCCGCCGGGCCGATCCGGCCGCTGAAGAACTCGCCGCACGCCGCGTCGACGAGGTTGCGCTCCAGCTTGCGGTAGTAGTTGTTGTAGACCCAGTTGAAGCCGTTGGCCCCGGACGCGTCGAGTGCCTTGACCACGGTCTTGAGCCCGTACGGCAGCTCGACGCCCTCGGTGGCGCCGGCGACCACGGTGAGGCTGGCAACCTTCTTGGTGAAGTCCTGCGCGCCCTTGCGCGACAGCATGGTCCGGAAGTACTCCAGACCACCGGCGACGTTGCGGGCCTTGGCCGGCACCATGAACGGCTCGCCCGCGGTGCCCCGGATCGCCTCGAACGGCAGCTTGTCGCCGCTGCCCAGGCTGGGGGTGGGCGCGATGGTCATGTTGAACCCGGCCGGCGTGACGTCCTTCTGCTCGCTCTCCAACCAGGAACCGCAGGAGATGAAGGCGGCCTTGCCCTGGCACCAGGCGGTCTGCGACTGCTTGTGGTCCAGGCCGGGCGAGCCCTCCAGGATGAACTTGTCCTTGACGATCTGGTGCCACGCGTCGGCGGCGGTCCGCATCGAGTCGGACTTCCAGGCGTTCGGCTCCAGGTTGTCGATCGCGGTCGCCACCGACGGCCCGCCGAGCTTGATCGCGGTGGCGATCAGCGGCCAGCTCATGTAGCGCGGGTGCAGGCCCGCGTACGTCCAGGGGGCGATGCCGGCCGCCTTGATCTGCTTGCACTGCGCGATGTGGTCGTCCCAGGTCTTGGCGTACTCCCACTTGCGTTCGGTGAACAGCTTCTCCGAGTACCAGATGCCGTAGGCGGTGTAGGTGTAGTTGAGCACCAGGAACGTGCCGTCGTACGAGCCGACCTCCACCGCGCCGGGCAGCAGGGTGTCCTTGACGGTCTTGCCGGGCACGTCGAGGCTCGGCGCGGCGAGCAGCTCGCCCAGGTCGGCGATGGCGTTCTGGCTGACCAGGCCGTTGAAGTCGATCTGGCTGGCGCCGGAGTTGTTGACCACGTCGGGTGGCGTGCCGTCGACGAAGCGCGGCTGAAGGGTCTTGCTGATCTCCTGGGTGGCGGAGTGCTTAATCTTCGCCTTCGGGTACTTCTCGGTGTACATGGCCTCGTGAGCCTTGGCGTACTCCTCACCGAACCCGCCGCCGAAGATCACCACCTCGAGCGGGGCATCCTCTTTCACGCCGAGCGGGTTCTCGGCGCTCTTGGTGCCCTGGTAGGTCTCGGTATCGCCCTTGTCACCGCCGCCTGTCGCACAACCGCTCAGCAGACCGGCGGCGGGGGTGGCCAGCAGGCCGGCGGCGGCGCTGCGCCGCAGGATGTCACGCCTGTTCATCAGATCTCCTCGGGTCGGGTCGGGCGGATCGCCGGAAGTGGGGGGAGGCGTCCGCCGCGCGAGGCACGTCGATTCTCTTCAGTTAACGCGTTGTTGCTGAAGAATTCTTACGACAGGCCGGCCCGGACTTCAAGTCCTGACTGTCGAACCGTTATCACCACCGGCCGCCGTCGGTCGCCTAGCCTGAGGTGATGCGCCGTCTGCGCGACCTCGCCGACCGCACCCCGGCCGGACGGGAGCGGTACGTCGACCTGCTCCGCGCGCTCGCTATCACCATGGTCGTTCTCGGACACTGGGGCGTCACGGTGATCGGGCGGGACGCCTCCGGCCAACCCACCGGGCACTCCGCGCTCGGCGACCTGCGCTGGGCGTACCCGCTGACCTGGGTGGCCCAGGTGATGCCCGTGTTCTTCCTGGTCGGTGGCTACGCCAACGCGGCCTCGCTGACCCGGCTGCGCGCCCGGGGTGGCAATGCGGCGGACTGGCTGCTCGACCGCAGTGCCCGACTGGTCCGCCCCACGAGCGCGCTGCTGCTCGTGCTCACCGGGGCGGCGGCGGTGGCCCGGCTGCGCGGCGTCGACCCGACCCGAATTCGCGAGGTGGTCTGGTTCGCCACCATCCCCCTGTGGTTCCTGATCGCCTACCTGGCGGTCGTCGTGCTCACCCCAGCCATGTACGCGCTGCACCGCCGTCTCGGCCTGGCCGTCCCGCTGGTGCTGGTCGCCCTGGTGGGCCTCGGGGACCTGGCCCGGCTGACCGGGTCGGTGGAGCTGAGCTACGGCAGCTACCTGTTCGGCTGGCTGGCCATACACCAGCTCGGCTTCGCCTGGTACGACACCCGCGCCACCCCGCCGACCGCCACCGAGACCACGCCCGCAGCGCCGCCGACCACCGAGACCGCGCCACCGTCAGCCGCCGACGCCGGCGGGCCGTCGGCTCCCGACCACCCGGGGGTACGCCGGCGGCGGCTGCCCACCTCCCGGCGGGCCGGGCTGGTGTTCCTGACCAGCGGGCTGGCCGCTCTGCTGCTGCTCACCGGGCCCGGCCCGTGGCCGGTGGCGATGCTGCACGTGCCCGGCGAGCGCCTGGACAACCTCAGCCCGCCCAGCCTCGCGTTGCTGGCCGTCGCCACCGCCCAGCTCGGCCTGATCCTGCTGCTGCGCCGGCCAGCGGAACGCCTGCTGCGCCGCACCGGCCCGTGGCAGCTGGTGATCGGGGTCAACCTGGTGGTGCTGACCATCTTCCTCTGGCACCTGACCGCCGCGATCCTGCTCATCGGGCTGCTCGACACGACCGGGACGCTGCCCACTCCGGCCGCCGGTTCAGGCGCCTGGTGGGCGTGGCGAGTCCCCTGGCTGCTGCTGCTCGCGGCCGTCCTGGCGGTGCTGGTCGCGATCTTCGGCCCGGTCGAGGCGCGCAGCGCCCGGCACCGCACCGCACGGCGGGTCGGCCGCAGCACCACGGCCCGCGCGGCGCTGACCGTGGCCGGGTACATCGCCGTGGTGGTCGCGCTGCTGATCAACAGCACGACCTCGCCGCACGCCCGGGAACCCTTCGGCACACCCGTCGCGGCGCTGCTGGCGTACCTGGCCGGGGCGGGCGTCCTGCGGTTGCTCAGGTCTGGGTGGGGAACCCGAGGTTGACCCCACCGTGGCGCGGGTCCAGCCACCGGCTGGTGACCACCTTGCCCCGGGTGAAGAACCGCACCCCGTCCTCGCCGTGCGCGTGCAGGTCGCCGAAGAGCGACGACTTCCAGCCGCCGAACGAGTGGTACGCCATCGGCACCGGGATCGGCACGTTGATCCCCACCATGCCGACCTCCACCTCGTGCTGGTAGCGCCGGGCCGCGCCGCCGTCGTTGGTGAAGATCGCCGTGCCGTTGCCGTACGGGCTGGCGTTGACCAGCTCCACCGCCTCGTCGTACGAGCCGACCCGAACCACGCTGAGCACCGGCCCGAAGATCTCGTCGGTGTAGATCGACATCTGCGGGGTCACCCGGTCGAACAGGGTCGGGCCCAGCCAGAAGCCGTCCGGGTCGCCGTCCGGCGTCACGTCCCGCCCGTCCACCACCGGCACCGCCCCGGCGGCCACCCCGGCGTCCACGTAGGAGCGCACCTTCGCCGCGTGCGCCGCGGTGACCAGCGGACCCATGTCGCAGCCCCGCCGGCCGTCGCCGGTCCGCAGCCCGGCCATCCGCTCGGCGATCCGCTCGACCAACGCGTCCGCGACCGGCTCCACCGCAACCAGCACCGAGATGGCCATGCACCGCTCCCCCGCCGAGCCGAATCCGGCGTTGACCGCCGCGTCGGCGGCCAGGTCCAGGTCGGCGTCCGGGAGCACCACCATGTGGTTCTTCGCGCCGCCGAGCGCCTGCACCCGCTTACCGGCGGCGGTTCCACGCTGGTAGACGTACCGGGCGATCGGGGTGGAGCCGACGAACGACACGGCCCGCACCTCCGGGTGCTCCAGCAGCGCGTCGACCGCCTCCTTGTCGCCGTTGACGACGTTGAGCACCCCGTCGGGCAGGCCCGCCTCGGCGAACCACTCGGCCAGCAGCAGCGCCGCGCTCGGGTCCTTCTCGCTCGGCTTGAGCACCACCGCGTTCCCGCAGGCCACCGCGACCGGCACGAACCACAGCGGCACCATCACCGGGAAGTTGAACGGGGAGATCACCGCGACCACCCCGACCGGCTGACGGATGGTGTACGAGTCGACCTCGGTGGAGACGTTCTCACTGAACGCGCCGCGCAGCGCCGACGGCAGGCCGCACGCGTACTCGATGACCTCCAGGCCGCGCTGCACCTCGCCGGCGGCGTCGGCGAGCACCTTGCCGTGCTCGGCGGTGATCACCTCGGCGAGCCGGTCCCGCCGGGCGTGCACCAGCTCGCGGAACGCGAACAGCACGGTCGACCGCTTCGCCAGCGACGCGTCGCGCCAGTCGCGGGCCGCGCGGGCGGCGGACCGCACCGCGACGTCGACGTCCGCGGTCGAGGCCAGCTCCACCTCGGCGGTACGCCGACCCGTCGCCGGGTCGAACACGTCACCGCGTCGCTCGGATGTGCCGCCGACCCGCTTGCCGTCGACGAAGTGGCCGATGCTCATGCCGCCACCTCCGCCGACGAACGGATCGCGTCGACCAGGATCGCCAGGCCCTCGCGGGCCTCCTCCTCGGTCAGCGTCAACGGCGGCCCCATCCGCAGCACGTTGCCGTACAGACCGCCCTTGCCGGCCAGCAGGCCACCGTCCCGAGCGGCTTCGAAGACCCGGTTGGTCAGCACCGGATCCGGCTCGCTGCCGCCCGGCCGGACGAACTCGACGCCGAGCATCAGCCCCTTTCCGCGTACCTCGGCGACGCAGTCGAGACCGCCCACCGCGGACCGCAGGCCATCGGCGAGGATCGCGCCGACGCGGGCCGCGTTGGCCTGGAGGTCGTGCGCGAGGAGGTAGTCGAGCACCGCGTTGCCGGCCGCCGTCGAGATCGGGTTGCCGCCGAAGGTGGAGAAGCTGATCCCCGGCACCGCCTGGAGCACCTCGGCCCGGCCGACCACCCCGGCGAGAGCGAACCCGTTGCCGACACCCTTGGCGAAGGTGAGCAGGTCCGGGGTGACGCCGTGCGCCTGGTAACCCCAGAAGTGCTCCCCGGTACGCCCCCAGCCGGTCTGCACCTCGTCGGCGATGAACAGGATGCCGTGCTCGTCGAGGACCTTCTTCCAGCCGGCGAAGAGCCCGTCCGGCGGGTGCACGAAACCGCCCACGCCCTGGATCGGCTCGGCGATCAGCGCGGCCACGTCACCGGCGGTCTGGGTGGCCAGCACCTCGCGCAGGTCCTCCACCGCCGCGTCGACCTGCTCCTCGGCGCTGAGCCGGGCCAGCAGACCGCGCACCCGGTCACCCGAGTGCAGCCAGGCCACCTGGAGCGGGTTGAGGCCGCTGGCCGACCAGTTGCGGTTGCCGGTGACACCCATCGCCGCGTACGACCGGCCGTGGTAGCTGTTCCGCACCGCCAGGATCTGGTGCGAGCGGCGGTAGTTGGTGGCGACCAGCAGCGCCGCCTCGTTCGCCTCGGTGCCGGAGTTGGTGAAGAAAACCCGGGCGTCCGGGATGCCGGAGCGCTGGGCGATCTTCTCGGCCAGCTCCACCTGCTGGCGGATCAGGTAGAGCGTCGAGGTGTGCACGATGCCGGTGGCGAGCTGCCGCTCGACCGCCTCACGGATCTCCGGGATGTCGTAACCGATCATGTTGGTCAGCACGCCGCCGAAGAAGTCCAGGTAGGTGCGGCCCTGCGCGTCGGTGACCCGGCGGCCCGAGCCGGAGACCAGCTCGATCGGCTCGTCGTAGTAGAGGGGCATCCAGGACGGGAGCACGGCCCGGTGGCGGGCCAGCAGGTCGTCGGTCATGGTGGCAACCCTTCAGCGGCGTTCGTGGATACCGCACGCTCCCACCGCCGGCCCGCGCGAACAACTGTCAGGGTGTAGCGCAAGGCCGTTCCGGCCTGACAGCACGTCAACGGTTTCCGAGACAATCCCGCCATTTCACCGCTGTTTCGCGCAGCGTCAGCGGCCTACCGCCACTCGATCCGCAGCCTCGCCGGGCCCCGTTACCCTGGTTCCGTCCACTGTCGCCGGGGAGGCACGCGGCGACGAGTGGGCCGACGCCCTCCTGCCCCGCTACGGCCGCCTGACGCACCTCATCGCCTGCGAACGGGTCGGGCCCGGGATGGACGGTCGACCCCGCAACATGCGCGGCGAGGACATCGGTGCGCACACGGCCCCCCTGGACCGGCTCTACCGCGCCGGTTCGGCGTTTCGGATCGGCATCGGCGACGGCGGCAACGAACTGGGGATGGGCCTCCTGCCGGCGGAACTCGTCGGGCGGGTGGTCGCCTCGGGCGAGCGGATCCGGTGCGTGGTCGGCGCGGACGCGCTGCTCGTCGGCGGCACCTCCAACTGGGCCGCCGCAGCCCTCGTCGGCGCGCTGTCGCTGCTGCGCCCCGAGGTGCCCGAGCTTCGTACGCTGCTGGAGCCCGCGTGGTCGTCCGACCTGCTGACCGCGATCGTCTCGGCGGGCGCGGTGGACGGGGTACGCCGCCGCCCCACGCGCAGCGTCGACGGACTCGACTGGCCCGCGTACGCCGAACCGCTCGCCCAGATCGCGGACCTGGTCAGGAGCGCCCGCTAGGCGGGCTCACCGCACGGTGGCTGGCTGGCTCGGCCGCCGGCCGCAGCGGTCTCGACACGCGTCTCGGCGGACTGGCCCGGGCGGATCCGCGGCGGCGCAGCGGCAGGTGCAGGGCGGTGGCGACCACCGCGAAGGCCGCCCAGCCGCTGCCCACCGCGACGGCCGACGAGACGTCCTGCAGGTAGTGGTACGCGGTGAGGAAACCGACCAGCGCGAGGCTGTTGCGCGCGAAGTGCCCGCTGAACTCGACCAACTGACGGCGAGCCTCGACGGCGACCAGCACCCCCGAGTACGGGAAGGTCACCACCATGCCGCGCAACACCGCGCCGAGCACCGCGGTGAGGATCGCCCCGACGAAGATGACCAGCAACTTGAGCAGCGCCGGCAGACCGTCCGGACGACCTTCGGCCGGCGTCTCCGCGCGGGAGTCCGCGTCGCCGGCAGCGGCCGGTCCGGCAGCGGCAGCGTCCGCTTCGCCGGCAGCGGCGGCGTCCGCTCCGCCGGCAGCGGCGGCGTCCGCTCCGCCGGCAGCGGTTGCGGGGGCGACCCGCGTACGGGCGCGACGGCGCAGCAGGAGCATGGCCGGCAGCCAGAGCACGAGCGTGGCGCCGAGGGCCTCCTCGAACGGGATGTCGACGGCCAACAGACCTGCGCTCAGCGCCACGTAGACAGCGATCCCCGCGCCGTCGGCGAGCAGGATGGGCCAGCGCAGCCGCTGGTGGGTGACCGCCACGGTGACGAAGAAGAGGTTGAGCCCGAGCACGCCGAGCACCTGCGCACCGCCCACCCCGTACGGCGTGCTGACCAGGGCGAGCGTCATCGGCAACGGAAGGCTGTAGACCAGCGCCCGGAGCCGGACCGAGCGGATCACGCTGACCGCCCAGACCACGGCCGTCACCAGCAGGACCGCACTCACCGTCATGGCTTCCCCGTCTCGGCCGTCAGTCCTGGAAGGTCGCGGCGTTCACGCAGACGTGGAACACGCGGGTGAGGCGCTCGACGTCCGTCCGGTTGACCGAGAACTGGTTCTCGCCGATCTCGCCGTGCGCGGTCATCCGGGCCTCCCAGCAGCTCGACCCGTCCCAGACTGTCAGATTGACGAGGAGCTGTGGACTGACCACACCGAAGGGCAGCAGACCCACCCGCGCCCCGGCCGCGCGCTGCCGCTGCACGAGCGCGGACAGCTCGTCGGTCAGCGTGGCGTAGACGAAGACCCGGGTGATCCGGACGCCCCGTTGCAGGGCCGCGACGTTCGCCTCCCAGTACCGTCGGCCGATCTCGCTGCGCCACCAGCTCAGCTCCCCGCTCACCCGGGGCATCACGTTCGTCAGCGCGTCGAGCCGGTGCACGCAGCCGCGGGTCGCACCGACCAGGTCCTCGTCCTCGTCGCCGCGGCGGATGATCCGCCCCTGCGCGAGCTGCTCGGCCTCCAGCCGGAACTGCTCGTAGCGCCGCTGCGCCTCGGCCGCGACCCGCGTGCCCGCGTGCTGCTCGGCCGCCTCCCGCATGGCCGCGGCCAGCTCCGTGGTGGTGTGGACGAGCCACGGCGGACCGTCCAGCAACGTCCGCAGGTGAAACCGGCGCTCCGCGCGGGCCAGCGAGTCCACCAGCAGCGAGATGGTGATGCCCATCAGGCCGGCCAGCAGCGACTCCACCCCGGAGGCGGCGTTGGTGAGGTCGAGCATGACGCTGAGGGTGATCGACAACGTGATGCCGACCAACGCCACCGGGTCGGTGTGCGCCACCAGACGCGCGAAGCCGTCGGAGGCGCCGCCGCGCTCCCGGGGCCGCCGACGGGCCACGTCACGGACCATCGAACTCCCCCAATCCGCCGGTGCCGCCAGGGTAGACGCCAGCCACAACCCGCCGGCCCCGCCGGACCGGAGCGGTAGCATCCGGCACGTGCAGAGCGCGGATGCGGCCCCGTCGACCGACACGGTCGCCGAGCAGATCACGGCGGACGTCCGGGCCTGGGTCGACTCCACTGCGCTCCGCGGCCTGGTCCGGCACTTCGGCGGCGACTGGCCGACCGGCGACCTCGCCGACGTGCTGCGGTTCCTCGACGACTTCTCCGCCCGGCACTGGGACTTCCGGCAGGGGCGCGAACGCCCGGACGCGCGGGAGCCGACCCTCGACGCGCTCACGTCCAGGCTGGTCCTCGACGCGGCCGCCGCGCTCGGCATGGCGCGTACGGTGCCGCCGGCCCGCCCGGCGTACGCCCACCTGGTCGTGCTGGGCGGCCTGGCGCACGCCTGCGTGCGTCGCGTCGCGTACGCCGCGCACCTGCTGCGCGCCGGCCTGCGGGTGACCGGCGAGGTCGCCGTGCTGGGCAGCTTCCGACCACTGTCCGAGTGGGAACGCGCCACCCTCGCCGACGCGGGCCTGCCCCCGGACGAGACCGAGGTGGACGTGCTGGACACGGCGGTCCGGCAGGTGTTCGGGGTGACCGCCCCGACCGAGCAGGACGGCGTCGACGCCGGCCACCCCCACCACTCCTGGTCGTCGCGGACCTACCGGCCGACGGGCCTGCCACCGGTACGGGTGCTGGCCGCGCCGTCCAGCGAACCCGACCGGCGACGCGCCCACACCGCCGACACCCAGCGGTTCTGGGCCGGACACGTCCGGCTCGCCCCGGGTGACGAGGCGCTGATGGTCACCGCGCCGATCTACGTGCCGTTCCAGCACTGCGACGCGCTACGCACCCTGGCCGTGCCGTACGGCTGCGCCATCGAGACCGTCGGGGTGGACCCGACGCTGGCCGACCTGGCAGTACTGCCCGAGCAGACCCTCACCCCCGGGCGGTACCTGCAGGAGATCCGCTCGGCCATCCGCTCGTTGCGCGCCCTGCACCACCAGGTCGCCCGGCGGTGACCCGACGATCCGCCAGGCCCTACGCCCCGGCGGTGTCGGCGACGGCCTGGGCGAAGACCTCGGAGCGGTGCTCGAAGTTGCGGAACCGGCCGTAGCTCGGGGCGGCCGGGGACAGCAGCACCACCCCGCCGGCCGGGGTCACCTCACGGGACAGCCGGACCGCTTCCACCAGGTCGTCGACCAGCTCCGTCCGCACCTTGGGCAGGCCGTCGAGCGCCGCGACGATGCGGGCGCCGCTGTCCGGGATGCCGATCACGGTCAGTTCCCGCTCGGCGAGGTGCTCGGCCAGCGGCGTGTAGTCCAGCCCTCGGTCGGTGCCGCCGACGATCACGGTCAACGGTCGCCCGTCGTACGCGTCGATGGCGTGCATGGCCGCGTACGGGCTGGTGGCCAGGGTGTCGTCGACGAAGGTCAGGCCGGACGGGTCGGTGATCTCGGTGAGCCGGTGGGCCAGCCCCTGGAACTCGGCCACCGCGACGGCCAGGTGGTCCTTGGCGGCCACCACGTCGATGCCGAGCGCGTCGAGCACGGCGAGGGCGACGCACAGGTTGCCCTCGTTGTGCCGGCCCACCAGCGGCAGCACGGCGCGGGGGAAGAGCGGCTGGTCGCTGAGGTGGAACCAGGGGGTGCCGTCCGCGCCGGTGGCGACGTTGGTGGTGTCGGGGCGGCCGGCCCGCACCGCCGGCAGCTCCCCCAGCTCGGCGGCGAGCCGTGGGTCGGCGCCGTTGACCACGATCGTCTGCGGATCGTGGGCGAGCAGGTTGAGCTTGTCGCGGTAGTACTCCCGCTCCCCGCCGTGCGCGTCCAGGTGCTCGGGGAACAGCGCGGTGACCACGGCCACCCGGGGCGAGTCGGTGAGGTCGCTGCACTGGTAGCTCGACAGCTCCAGCACGTACAGCTCCGCGTCGGGCAGGTCGAGGGTCGGCACCCCGATGTTGCCGCCGAAGACGTTCGGGCGGCCCATCGCGGTGAGCAGGTGGCTGATCAGGCTGGAGGTGGTGCTCTTGCCCTTGCTGCCGGTCACCCCGACGGTGCGCGCGGCGTGGTCGGCCATCCACAGGGCGGTGCCCTGGGTGACCGGCACGCCGCGTCGGCGCAGCTCGACCAGCCAGGGATGAGTCTGCGGCACGCCGGGCGAGCGGACCACCACGTCGGCGGCGGCCAGCCGGGCGAAGCCCGCCTCGCCGGTGACCAGCGGGGCCGCCTCGGCCAGCGGCCCGTCCCAGGGCAGTGACAGGAAGTTGGCGCTGTCGTCGACGGCGACCAGCTCGGCGGGGCCGTGCGCGGCGATCGCGGTCACAGCTGCCCGGCCCTCCCGGCCGGTCCCCCAGACGGCGACGGTACGTCCGCGCAGGTCAGACAGGCGCACTGGGCTCTCCTCGGGGTCACGGCGGCGGCAGGGCGGGGGCCGGTCCGGACACGGCCGGACGAACCAGGGCCTAGTATGGCGTGTGCCCAACGAGCAGCTCCGGCGGATGGACGCCTTCACCTTCCCGTCCTACTCGATCGACTTCGCCACCGGCGAGGTGTTGTTCGACTACGCGCTGACCGGCCCGGCCGGTGAGCAACGGTTCACCGAGGTGATCACCCTTCCGTTGCCGGCGCAGCCGCCGTCGGACGAGACCGTGGCCACCCTCGGCCGGGTGCTGGAGGTGCTGCACCTCGTCGCCGGTGTGAGCTACTACAAGGTCGCCGCGCCGCCCCGGCTGGTGCTGCCGGCGCCGCTGGGCGCGGCCACCGTCGACTACGTCACGGCCGTCTACACCAAGGGCCTCGCGGAGTACGCGTACCGCAACCAGTTGCCGCACGTGCTCGAGGTGCGCCCGCAGGTGCCGGCCGGCTCACCGGAGTCGCCGCGCGTCTACGACAACTCCGATCGTCGCCCCCTCTCCGCCGTCGGCGGCGGCAAGGACTCGATCGTGAGCTTGGAGGCGCTGCGCCGCGCCGAGCTGGACCCGGTGCCGTTCTCGGTCAACCCGAACCACGTGATCGTCTCGGTCAACGAGGCGTCCGGTCTGACCCCCCTCGCGGCCCGACGGCGCATCGACCCGGTGCTGTTCGACCTGAACGCGGCGGGCGCGCTGAACGGGCACATCCCGGTCACCGCCATCAACTCGCTGATCGCGGTGGCGACGGCGGTGCTGCACGGGCTCGGCCCGGTGGTGATGTCCAACGAGCGCTCGGCGTCCGACCCGAACCTGGTCTGGAACGGCCACGAGATCAACCACCAGTGGTCCAAGGGCGTCGAGGCCGAAGGGCTGCTGCGGGGGGCGCTGGCCGAGCACGCCGGCCTGACCGAACCGTACTTCTCGCTGCTGCGTTCGCTGTCCGAGCTGCACATCGCCCGGCTGTTCGCCGAGTTCACCCGGTACGACGACGTGGTGACGAGCTGCAACCAGGCGTTCAAGCTGCGCGACGCGTCCGAGCGCTGGTGCCGGGACTGCCCGAAGTGCCGGTTCGTCTTCCTCGCGATGGCGCCGTTCATGCCCCGCGAGCGGGTCACCCACATCTTCGGCGGCGACCTGCTGGCCGACCCGGAGCAGATCCCCGGCTACCGGGAGCTGCTGGGCGTGGACGGGCACAAGCCGTTCGAGTGCGTGGGCGAGGTCGAGGAGTCGGTGGTGGCTCTCGGCCTGCTCGCCGAACAGGACCAGTGGCGCGACGCCCCAGTGATCAAGGCACTGGTCGAAGCCGTACCGGAAACGGCCTGGTCCGCGGTGGCGACGTCGGACGTCTTCACCCCCGGCGGCCCCAACCACATCCCCCCAACCTACGCAAAAGCCCTAACCTCCCTGTCCTAACCCCCTCCCCCTGCCCCCTCCCCCCGTTGATCATGAAGTTATTGCCACTCTCATCGGCGTGTCTTGGCAATAACTTCATGATCAACGCGGGAGGTGGGGGGCAGAGAGGGAGGGGGTCAGGGGGTGCGGACTGCTTCCAGGGCCAGCAGGGCCACGTGCAGGGAGAGGCTTGCCTCTACCGAGTCGAGGTCGACGTCGAGGATGCGGGCTATGCGGGCCAGGCGTTCGTAGAAGGCCGGTCGGGACAGGTGGGCGGCCGCGGCGCCGGCGGACTTGTTGCGCCCCTGCTCCAGGTACGCGCGCAGGGTGTCGAGGAGCCGCTCCCGGGGGTGCTGGGCGTCGTACTCCAGCAGTGGGCCGAGTTCGCGCTCCACGAAGGTCTGTAGCCGGGGCTCGTCGCGCAGCAGGTGCAGCAGCCCCGCGAGGCCCACGTGCGGCAGTCGGAAGATCGGCAGGTCACGCCGGTCCCGTCGAGCCGCCTCGACGATCTGCCGCGCCTCGACGAGCGACCGTCGAGCCTCGCGCAGACTGCTCACCCCGGACCCGGCGGCCACGATCAGTCCGGCCGACGCGCCGCCGACGCCACCCCGCAGCGGGTCGACACCCGACCCCGGCCGGGACGGATCGGCGGCGGACGTGGCGCGGCCCGTGCCGGCGTCGAGGCGTACCCGACGAAGTGCGCCGGCGAACGCGGTCAGCGCGCGGTCCTCGGCGGCCGGGTCGGGCAGGGCCAGCAGCGCGCCCACCGAGTTGTCGTCGACCGCGCTGGTCAGCGCGGTCAGCTTCGCCTCCCGCAGTGCCTGGCCGACGGCCTCGGACAGGTCCCGCAGCCGGGCCTGGCCGGCCTCGGGGCCGTTCTCTCCGGCGGGGTCGTCGCCACGGTGGCGAACCATCACGCCGACGAGGTGCCTGCGGTCCAGCGCCACACCGAGCGCCTTGGCGCGCAGCGCCACCTCGTCGACCGGTCGGGAGTGGTCGAGCAACGCCGTGAGCAGGGTGCGGTGCAGCTGCCGTTCCAGCCCCTCGGCGTCGCGGCGGATCAACCGGCCCAGCGCGAGGGTGGACGCGGCCCGCTCGATGAGGATGGTGAGCCGGGTGGGCGGGGCGACGGTCGGCTCGCCAGACCGAGCGCTGGGCGCGTCTCCGCTGGCCGGCCAGCGCAGCAGCAACCGCCCCCAGTCCTGCCCTCGGGCGCCGACGACCGTCACCAGCCAGCCGCTGTCCGGGTCGTACGCGGTGCGCCCGGCCGGCCGGATCCGCCGCGAGTGCTGCTCCCAGCCGTCCAGCAGCAGCTCGGCGCTCTCCCCCGCCGGGTCGTACCCGAGGACCTGCCGGGACAGGTTCTCCAGCACGACGGGGCAACCGGACAGCTCGGCAGCCTGCCGGATCACCTCGGCCGCGTCGGCGCCCTCGACGGAGAGGTCGGTGAACCGCTGGTGGATCTCCTCGGCGGCCCGCAGCTCGGTGAGCTGCGCGTCGACGATCAGCGCGTGCACCGCCTCGGTGATCCGCACGAACGGGGTGGCCCGGCGCAGCTCGACCAGGGGCAGGCCGCGCCGCTCGGCGGCGGCGGCCATCACCCGGGGTACGCCGCTGACGTACCGGCGGCCCAGTTCGACGACGAGCCCGGAGACACCGACGTCGGCGAGGTCGCCGATGAACGCGCGCAGGCCCGCGTCGTCGGCCGGCAACCCGATGCCTGTGGTGAGCACCAGCTCGCCGCCGCCGAGCAGGGTGGCGATGTCGGGTACCTCGGCGACGTGCACCCAGCGGACCGGCCGGTCCAGCCCGGCGTCCCCGGCGACCACGCGGGGAGCACCGTGGCGGACGGGATCCAGGGCGAGGACCTCACGGACGGTAGGGAACACGGCCGCCACGCTACCGTCCGTGACCCCGGACCTCGACGTGCCGGGGCCGCTCAGTCGACGCCGAACTCCATGGCGGCGCGGTCGAGCGCCTCGTCGGCGGCGGAGGCGACGCCCCGGGAGGCGATGGCCTCCGCGCCGCCCTCGGGCATCGCGCCGATCAGCCCGGTCGAGGCTGCCTGCGCGGCGCCGATCATCCGCTGGGGTGCCGCGCCGCCGACCATCCCGAGGGAGGCGTACTGCTCGAGCTTCGCCCGCGAGTCGGCGATGTCCAGGTTGCGCATGGTGAGCTGGCCGATCCGGTCGGACGGGCCGAACGCCGAGTCCTCGGTGCGCTCCATCGACAGCTTGTCCGGGTGGTAGCTGAACGCGGGGCCGGTCGTGTCCAGGATCGAGTAGTCCTCGCCCCGGCGCAGCCGCAGCGTCACCTCGCCGGTGACCGCCGTGCCGACCCAGCGCTGCAACGACTCGCGCAGCATCAGCGCCTGCGGGTCGAGCCAACGGCCCTCGTACATCAGGCGACCGAGGCGGCGGCCCTCGCTGTGGTAGTTCGCCAGGGTGTCCTCGTTGTGGATGGCGTTGACCAGCCGCTCGTACGCGGCGTGCAGCAGCGCCATGCCGGGCGCCTCGTAGATGCCCCGGCTCTTGGCCTCGATGATCCGGTTCTCGATCTGGTCGGACATGCCCAGGCCGTGCCGGCCGCCGATGGCGTTGGCCTCCAGCACCAGGTCGACGGGGCTGCCGAACTCCTTGCCGTTGATCGTCACCGGGCGACCCTGGTCGAACCCGATCGTGACGTCCTCGGCCGGAATCTCCACCGACGGGTCCCAGAACCGGACACCCATGATCGGGCTGACCGTCTCGATGCCGGTGTCGAGGTGCTCCAGGGTCTTCGCCTCGTGCGTCGCGCCCCAGATGTTGGCGTCGGTGGAGTATGCCTTCTCGGTGCTGTCCCGGTACGGCAGGCCGCGCTCCAGCAGCCACTCCGACATCTCCTTACGCCCACCCAGTTCGGTGACGAAGTCGGTGTCGAGCCACGGCTTGTAGATGCGCAGCTGCGGGTTGGCCAGCAGGCCGTAGCGGTAGAACCGCTCGATGTCGTTGCCCTTGAAGGTCGAGCCGTCGCCCCAGATCTGGACGTCGTCGGAGATCATCGCCCGCACCAGCAGGGTGCCGGTCACGGCCCGGCCCAGCGGGGTGGTGTTGAAGTACGCCCGCCCGCCGGAGCGGATGTGGAAGGCGCCGCAGGTCAGCGCCGCCAGCCCCTCCTCGACCAGGGCGGCGCGGCAGTCGACCAGCCGGGCGACCTCGGCGCCGTAGCTGAGCGCACGGCCGGGCACGGAGCCGATGTCGGGCTCGTCGTACTGGCCGATGTCGGCGGTGTAGGCGCAGGGGACGGCGCCCTTGTCGCGCATCCACGCGACCGCGACCGAGGTGTCGAGGCCGCCGGAGAAGGCGATGCCGACACGTTCGCCGATGGGCAGGGAGGTGAGAACCTTGGACACGGGGAAGATTATTCAGCAAGACGCATGGTCATGCAAGCGGATCGTCGCGACCCAGTTCCCAGAACGCCACCGCCGCCGCGGCGGCGACGTTCAACGAGTCCACGCCGCGTCGCATCGGGACGACCACCCGCACGTCGCTGGCCGCCTGCGCCGCCGCGGTGAGACCGGGACCCTCGGCGCCGAGCAGCAACGCCGCCCGCGCGCGCTGCGCCGGGGTCAACCGCTGAATGGGTACGGCGTCCGGCGCCGGCGTCATGGCGAGCACCGTGAAGCCCGCCTCGCGTACCTCGTCGAGGCCGGTGGGCCAGCGTTCGAGCTTGGCGTACGGCATCGCGAAGACCTCGCCCATGCTGACCCGCACACTGCGCCGGTAGAGCGGATCGGCGCAGGACGGCGACAGCAGCACGGCGTCGATGCCCAGCGCGGCGGCGCCCCGGAAGATCGCGCCGAGGTTCGTGTGGTTGTTGACGTCCTCCAGGATCACCACCCGGCGCGCGGCGGCGAGCACCTCGGCCGCCGTCGGCAGCGAGCGGCGGTGGAACGACGCGAGCACCCCCCGGTGTACGTGGAAACCGGTGGCCCGTTGCAGCACGTCCTGGGTGGCGGCGTAGACGGGCGCGTCGCCGGTGTCCAGGTCGGCGAGCTGGTCGACGCGCTTGGCGTCGACCAGGTACGACCGGGCCGGATAGCCGGCGCGCAGCGCCCGGCGCAGCACCAACTCGCCCTCGGCGATGAACAGGCCGTGCGGAGGCTCCCAGCGGGTGCGTAGCTCGACGTCGGTGAGCGCGCGGTAGTCGGCGATCCGGTCGTCGTCGGGGTCGGTGATCTCGTGGACGGGCACCCGCCGATTCTGCCGGACGGCCGACCCCCGCTCCGGATGGCCGCCCAACGGGGTGTTTTGTCCGGTCGAGACGGGGAACGACCGGTGGAATACCGGACCCGACGGGAAGGACCAGCCAGGTGAGCGCAGACCACATGGCACCGGGCGAAGCGGGCGCGCTGCCCCGGCGACCGACCGTCGCGGACCACATCGTCTCCCGCCTGTTCAGCTGGGGCGTGCGGCGCTACTTCGGCTATCCCGGCGACGGCATCAACGGCATCACCTCCGCCCTGCAACGCACCAACGAGCGCGCCCAGTTCGTCCAGGTCCGGCACGAGGAGACCGCCGGCTTCGCCGCCTCCGGGCACGTCAAGTACGGCGGCGGGCCGCTGGGCTGCGCGCTGGTGACCAGCGGGCCCGGCGCCATCCACCTGCTCAACGGCCTGTACGACGCCAAGCTCGACCACCAGCCGGTGGTCGCCCTCGTCGGGCACACCGCGGTGACCGCCGAGGGCGGCGGCTACTACCAGGAGGTCGACCTCCTCGCCCTCTACAAGGACGTCGCGGCGGCGTTCCTGGCCCAGCTCGACCACCCGGCGCAGGTGCGTCACCTCGTCGACCGGGCGTGCCGCACGGCGCTGTCCCGGCGTACCGTCACCGCCCTGGTGCTCCCGTCGGACCTGCAGGACGAGCCGGCCATCCCGGACCCGCCGCACGCGCACGGCTACTACCACACCAGCAACGTGCCGAGCAGCACGCCGACCATTCCGCCGCAGGCCGACCTGCGCCGCGCCGCCGAGGTGCTGCGCGGCGGCGAGCGGGTGGCCATGCTGGTCGGGCAGGGCGCGCTCGGCGCGCAGGACGAGGTCCGCGAGATCGCTCACCGGCTCGGCGCCGGGGTGGCAACCGCGCTGCTCGGCTTCACCGTCGTCGACCATCGCGAGCCGTGGGTGACCGGCGCGATCGGGCTGCTCGGCACCCGGCCCAGCTGGCAGCTCATGACCGGCTGCGACCGGCTGCTGATCGTGGGCAGCAACATGCCGTACTCGGAGTTCTACCCGCCACCCGGTCAGGCCCGCGCGGTGCAGATCGACCTGGACGGCACCCAGCTCGGGCTGCGCTACCCGACCGAGGTGAACCTGACCGGCGACGCCCGTCCGACCCTGCGGGCGCTACTGGACGAGCTGGGCCCCGGCCCCGGGCCGACCGCCTGGCGGGCCGAGATCGCCGAGACCACCTCGGCCTGGCGGCGTGTCCAGCGCGACCTGGCCGCACAGACCGCCGACCCGGTCAACCCGCAACTGCTGTTCACCACGCTCAGCGACCGGCTCCCCGACGACGTGATGCTCGCCGTGGACTGCGGCACCGCGACCGCCTGGTACTCCCGGCACGTGCAGGTCCGGCCCGGGATGCTGGCCAGCCTCTCCGGCACGCTGCTGTCCATGGGTGGCGCCATGCCGTACGCCCTGAGCGCCAAGTTCGCCCACCCGGACCGGCCACTGGTCGCGCTGATCGGCGACGGGGCGATGCAGATGAACGGCGTCAACGAGCTGATCACCGTGGCGAAGTACTGGCGCGGCTGGGCCGACCCGCGGTTCGTGGTGCTGGTGCTCAACAACCGGGACCTGGCGTTCGTCAGCTGGGAACAGCGCTCCAGCGAGGGGACGCCGATGTTCCCGGACAGCCAGCAGCTGCCGGACATCGGCTATCACCAGTGGGCCCAGGTGCTCGGGCTGCACGGAGAGCTGGTCGACGCGCCGGAGCAGGTGCCCGGCGTCTGGGAGCGCGCGCTGACCGCCGACCGGCCGGTCGTCATCAACGCGCTGGTCGACCCGGCCGAGCTGATGCTGCCGCCGCACTTCACCGCCGAGCAGGCCCGCAAGACCGCAGCGGCGGTGCTACGGGGCGACACCGACTGGGCCGGCATCATCCGCCGCGGCCTCCCCGCGACGATCGCCAGCTACCGCCCCCGCCGCCGCGAGCGCTGACCCCGCCGGGTCAGCCGCGGCGGTCGAGCCAGCGTTGCAGGGCCGAGCGCGGGTCCTGGCCCTGGGTGGGCTGCTGGCGCTCGGGGACGGCGGGGCGCTCCACCGGGCGGCGGGGCTCGCCGGCCATCTCGCGGCTCGGCGCGACGAACGCCATCTCCGGCTGACCCTTCACCGCCGTGGCGATGACCCGGGCGACCGCGTCGATCACCTTGCTCTGCACCGCCGAACCCACCGAGTCGGCGGGATCGTCCGGGTTGGCGGCGATGCCGGCGACGGCCACCTGCGGGGTGAAACCGACGAACGTCTCGGTGGCGTTCTCCTCCGAGCTACCCGTCTTGCCGGCCACCGGCCGACCGCCGAGGATGTCGTTCACGCCGGTGGCGGTGCCGCCGTTGCACTGCCCGTACGGCGACTGCTGGCCCACCGGGCAGCGGGCCGCATCGGTCGCGGCGCGCGCCACGTCGGCGTCGAGGACCCGCTTGCAGGACGGCTGGCCGACCGGCACCGTCGCGCCCTTCGCGTCGGTCACCGAGACCACCGGCACCGGCGTGCAGTAGGTGCCCTCGGCGGCCACCGTGGCGTACGCGTTGGCCAGGTCCAGCGGGGTGGTGGCGGCGACGCCCAGGGTGAACGACCCCCAGTTCGCGGCGTTGTCCTTGGCGAAGGCGGCGTCCGTGTCGGCGCGGAAGGTGATGCCCAGCCGCTGCGCCATCTCCACCACCTTGTCCTGGCCGACCTGCTCGGCCAGCCAGACGAAGTAGGTGTTCACCGAACGGCCGAAGCCGTCCCACATCATCCGGTACCCGTCCATCCAGTCCGGGTTGGCGTTCGCCGGGCACCAGCGGCCGTCGCAACTGCCCGGCCCCTCGGCGGCGTACCGGGTGGGCAGCTTGGCGGGCGCGTCGAACCCGGTGGAGAGGGTACGGCCCGACTCCAGCGCGGCGAGCATGGTGAACAGCTTGAACGTCGAACCCGCCTGGTAGCCGTCGACACTGGCCCCACCGGAGATCAACGGGTTGACGGTGTTCGGGTAGTTCGCCTGCCCGGCCGGGTTGTCGGCGAGGCTGTAGTGCCGGTTGACCGCCATCGCCAGCACCCGACCGGTGCCCGGCTGCACGGCCGCGATCGGCAGGGCGCGCTTGTTGTCGTACCCGTACACCTTGGTGGCCTGCTGCTGCGCGGTGGCCTGGACCTGCGGATCGAGCGAGGTGACGACGGTGTAGCCGCCCGAGCGCAGGGCCTGCTCGCGCTCGGCGGTGGTGGCGCCGAAGGCCGGCTGGGTCAGCCACCACTGGCGCAGGTAGTCACAGAAGTAGCCCCAGTCGTCGTGGCCCTGGGCGACGGCGGTGCAGCCGTTGGGCTGCGCGGTCGGGTGCAGGGTCAGCGGCTCCGCCTTGGCCTGCGCGGCCTGCGCGGCGGTGATCGCGCCGGTGGCGGCCATCGAGTCCAGCACGTACGACCGGCGGGCCAGCGCCTCGTCCTTGTCGCCGCTGATCGGGCTGTACGCGTCCGGGGACTGCACCAGGCCGGCGAGCAACGCCGACTCGGCGAGGGTCAGGTTCGCCGGCGGCTTGCCGAAGTAGCGCTGGCTGGCCGCCGCGATCCCGTACGACCCGGAGCCGAAGTAGGCGATGTTCAGGTACCGGTTGAGAATCTCGTCCTTGCCGAGGCTCTTCTCCAGCGCGCCCGCGTACCGGATCTCCTGGAGCTTGCGGCCGACGGTCGGGTCGGTGGCGGCGGCGCGCTCCTGCGGCGTGCGGGTGGGGTCGGTCTTGAGCACGTTGCGGACGTACTGCATGGTCAGCGTGGAGCCGCCCTGCTCGGTGCCGCCGCCCTTGACGTTGGCGACCAGCGCTCGGGCCAGGCCCCGCAGGTCCGCGCCGCCGTGGTCGTAGAACCGCCGGTCCTCGGCCGCCACGATCGCCTGCCGCATCACCGGGGCGACGTCCGACAGCGCGACGTCGGTGCGGTTCACGTCGTAGAACGTGGTGAGCAGCGTCTTGCCGTCGTTGGCGTAGAGGTACGAGCGCTGCGGGGTGGCCGGGGTCTTCAGCGAGGCCGGCAACGCGGCGTACGACCCGATCGCGGCGCGCGCGGCGAACCCGACCAGCAGGTTGCCCGGGAGCGCGGCGACGGCCAGGGCGAGCCCGGCCAGCACGCCGGCGAGCAGCACGGTGAACAGCCGCGACAGCGGCGAGCGAGAGGCGGCCATGCTCCCCAGGATTGCCACAAAAACCGCCAACCGACCACCCCCGCCTCCCAACTGTCACCAACTTCACGGCCCCCGCCCAGCACCCGCCCAGCCCCCGGCCCGCGTTGATCATGAAGTTATTGCCACGACACGCCGAGGCCGAAGGCAATAACTTCATGATCAACG